>NZ_RZTI01000020.1:0-72030 GCF_003997275.1 Mesorhizobium sp. M6A.T.Ce.TU.002.03.1.1 | reverse complement strand
GGTTTCAGCTCGGCATAGGTCCAGATCGGCCAGTCGCGATCGTAGAGGTCGAGCTCCGGCGTGATGTCGGTCAGGTCGATATTGGCTTCCCAATAGGCGTCGACCGTGCCGACATCGCGCCAGTAGGCTTCGTTCTCGGCGGTCGAGCGCACGCAGGATTTGGCGAAGCGATGGGCGATCGCCTTCCCATGCTCGACGACATAGGGGATGATGTCCTTGCCGAAGTCTCGGCTTGAGCCCGGTTCGGCCGCGTCGCGGCGCAGTTGCTCCATCAGGAACTTGGTCTTGAACACATAGATGCCCATCGAGGCCAGGGCGAAGTCCGGCTTGTCGGGAATCCCGGGCGGATCGGCGGGCTTCTCGATGAAGGAGATGATGGTGTCCTTGGCATCGACATGCATGACACCGAAGCCGGTCGCCTCAATGCGCGGCACTTCGAGGCAGCCGACGGTGACATCGGCTCCGGCTTCGACGTGCTGGCGAAGCATCAGCTCGTAGTCCATCTTGTAGATGTGATCGCCGGCCAGGATGACCATGTATTCGGGCCCGTAGGCCTCGATGATGTCGATGTTCTGGTACACGGCATCGGCCGTGCCCTCATACCATTGCGTTTCCGACACGCGTTGGCTGGCCGGCAGAATGTCGAAGCTCTCGTTGCGCTCGGGCCGCAGGAAGTTCCAGCCGCGCTGCAGGTGGCGGATCAGCGAATGCGCCTTGTATTGCGTGGCGACGCCGAGGCGGCGAATGCCGGAATTGAGCGCGTTGGAGAGCGCAAAATCGATGATGCGCGTCTTGCCGCCGAAATAGACCGCCGGCTTGGCGCGTCGGTCGGTCAACTCCCTGAGCCGGCTGCCGCGGCCGCCGGCCAGCACATAAGCCATGGCATCGCGCGCCAGCGGCTGGGTTCGTTTTATCTCTGCCATTTTATCCTCCCAAGTTACGCGCTGCGAGACATCGCTCATTCCGAAGCAAATTCGAGCATGATCGTTGACAGCGGCGGTAACAGCATCGTCGCCGAGATGCTTCCTCCTTCCGCCCGAGCCTCGACGGCGCCGCCATTGCCCTTGCCGGAACCGCCATAGTCGGCGGCGTCCGTATTGATGATCTCGCGCCATTTTCCGGCCGTCGGCAACGGCACGCGATAATTGTCGCGTGGCACGGGCGTGAAATTGGAGATGACGGCGACCGGATTTCCGCCCGGCGCGCTACGCAGCCAGGCAAAGACGGAGTTCGCGCTGTCGTCGACGATCAGCCAGGAAAAGCCCTCCGGCTCGCAGTCGCGCGCATGCAGCGCCGGGCGCGAACGGTAAAGATAGTTGAGATCGCGCACCGTTTGCCGGACGCCGCGGTGGAGCCGGAAATCGAGCAAGTTCCAGTCGAGCGCGCGCGCCTCGCTCCACTCGCGGCGCTGGGCGAATTCCTGTCCCATGAACAACAGCTTCTTGCCGGGGTAGCCCCACATGAAGGCGTAGTAGGCGCGCAGCGTTGCGAATTTCTGCCAGTCGTCGCCGGCCATCTTGCCGAGCAGCGTGCCCTTGCCGTGCACGACCTCGTCATGGGAGAGCGGCAGCACGAAATTCTCTGAGAAGGCGTAGACCAGGCCGAAGGTGATATCGTTGTGGTGATGCTTGCGAAAAATCGGCTCCTTGGAAAAATACTCCAGCGTGTCGTGCATGAAGCCCATGTTCCACTTGAAGCCGAAACCCAGTCCGCCCTCATGCACCGGCTGCGAGACCTTTGGCCATGAGGTCGATTCCTCGGCAATCGTCATCACTCCCGGATGATGGCCATAGACCTCCTTGTTCATCCTCTGGAGGAAGCTGACCGCCTCGAGGTTCTCGCGCCCGCCCTTTTCGTTGGGAATCCATTCGCCGGCCTTGCGTGAATAATCGAGGTAGAGCATCGAGGCGACGGCATCGACCCGCAAACCGTCGACGTGGTATTTCTCGGCCCAAAACAGCGCATTGTTGACGAGGAACGAGACGACCTCGCGCCGGCCGAAATTGTAGATCGCCGTGTTCCAGTCGGGATGGAAGCCCTTGCGCGGGTCGGCATGCTCATAGAGCGCGGTGCCGTCGAAATTGGCCAGGCCATGCGCGTCCACCGGGAAATGTGCCGGCACCCAGTCGAGGATGACGCCGACGCCGGCGCGGTGGGCGCCGTCGACGAAGCGGGCAAAACCGTCCGGATCGCCGAAGCGGGCCGACGGCGCGTAGAGGCCTGTCGTCTGGTAGCCCCAGGACGGGTCATAGGGATGTTCGGAGATCGGCATGAATTCGATATGGGTGAAACCCGTGTCGACGACGTAGGGGATCAGCCTTTCGGCGAGTTCGTCCCACGACAGGAAGCTGCCGTCGTCGTGAAGCTGCCAGGAGCCGGCATGGACCTCATAGATCGACACCGCCTCGCGCCTGGGGTCGGTGTTGCGCCAGAAATTGCGGTGCGCCTCGTCACCCCATTGATGCGCCGGCGGAAGCGCCGTCACCGAAGCGGTGGCCGGGCGCAGTTCGGACCTGAAGGCGAACGGATCGGCCTTCAGCGGCAGCCTCACGCCATCGGGTCCGATGATCTCGTATTTGTAGGGCCGGCCGGCGCCGATGTCGGGAATGAACAACTCCCAGATGCCGGTGTCGCGGCGGACGCGCATCGTATGCCTGCGGCCGTCCCATTCGTTGAAGTCGCCGACCACCGAAACACGCCTTGCATTGGGCGCCCAGACGGCGAAATGCACGCCGGACGCACCCTCGTGGTCGATGAGATGCGCGCCGAGCTTGTCGAACAGCCGGAGATGCGAACCCTCGGCAATGTAATAGTCGTCCAGCGGACCGAGCACCGGACCGAATGAATAGGGATCGGTCAGCCACCAGTCGCCGCCGGCATTGCGCGCATGATAGCGCAGGGGCTGGCGCTTTTTGAGCGACAGCCTGCCCTCGAAGAAGCCGCCTTCGTCACGCCTGGGGAGTTCGCCCGCTTTCTTGCCGGTCAGCGTGTAGGCAGTGACGAGCTCGGCATGAGGGACGAAGCAGCGGGCGACAAAGCCCTTGTCAACCTCGTGCACACCGAGGACAGCGAAAGGATCACCATGCGTGCCGGCGACAATCGCCGCGACATCACCGGCTGACGCCAGTCCATCCGGCCCGCTTGTCGCAGCGGTCGCGCGCGGCTTCCTCATCAGGCAGTGACCCTCCCCGGGACCACGTTGTTCGTGGCCTCATGCAATCATATCAAACGGGCACGTTCCAGATTTCTTTCGCATATTGGCGGATCGTGCGGTCGGACGAGAACCAGCCGACGCGGGCGACATTGCGGATTGCCTTGGCGTGCCAATCCGGGCTGTTGCGCCAGACGGCGTCGACGTCGCGCTGGGTGGCGGCGTAGGCATCGAAATCCGCTGCGACCATGAACCAGTCGCTCTGATAGAGGCCGTTCATCAGGTCGCGATAGCGTTCCGGATCGTCAGGCGAAAAGACGCCCGACGAAACGGCAGCCACCGCCTGCGCCAGTTCGGGAGAGGCTTCGATCACGGATCGCGGATCGTAGCCGTTGCTGCGCCGCTCGGCGACCTGCTCAGTGGTCAGGCCGAAAATGAAGATGTTGTCGTCGCCGACGCATTCCTTGATCTCGACATTGGCACCGTCGAGCGTGCCGATGGTCAGCGCACCATTCAGCGCGAATTTCATGTTGCCGGTGCCGGAGGCTTCCATGCCGGCGGTCGATATCTGCTCCGAAAGGTCGGCGGCCGGCATCATGATCTCGGCCAGGCTGACATTGTAGTTCGGCACAAACACCACTTTCAGCAAGCCGCGAACGGCCGGGTCGCGATTGATGACCTTGGCGACGTCGTTGGCGAGTTTGATGATCAGCTTGGCGTTGTGATAGCTGGGCGCCGCCTTGCCGCCGAAAAACTTGACGCGGGGCATCCAGTCGCGCTCCGGATGGGAGCGGATCTGGTCGTAGAGCGCGATCGCTTCGAGGATGTTCAGCAGCTGGCGCTTGTATTCGTGGATGCGCTTGATCTGGATGTCGAACAGCGCCGAGGGATCGACCTTGATGCCGAGGCGGTCGGCGACGAGATTGGCAAGCCTGACTTTGTTCGCCCGCTTGACGGCCGCGAACTTGTCGCGGAAGGCGGCGTCGTCGGCAAAGGCATCGAGCTCCTTGATCGCGTCGATGTCGTCGAGGAAGCGATCGCCGATTGCCTCGCGGGTGAGCGCGGTAAGACCGGGATTGCATTGGATCAGCCAACGACGCGGTGTGATGCCGTTGGTCTTGTTGTTGATGCGGTCGGGGTAGAGCTTGTGAAGGTCGGCAAACACCGTTTCCTTCATCAGCTCGGTGTGAAGGGCTGATACGCCGTTGATCGAGTGCGAGCCGACAAAGGCCAGATTGCCCATGCGTACCCGGCGGTCGCCATTTTCCTGGATCAGCGAGATGCGACCGATCTGTTCATCCGAGAACTGGTCGGAGGCGCGCGCCTCCAACAGCACTTCAGCGTTGATGGCGTAGACGATCTGCATATGGCGCGGCAAAAGCCGCTCGAACAGCGGCACCGGCCAGCTTTCGAGCGCTTCGGGAAGCAGCGTGTGGTTGGTATAGCCGAAAGTGCGCTTGGTGATGCTCCAGGCCTGGTCGAAGTCCATGCCGTGGACATCCATCAGCAGGCGCATCAGCTCGGGCACCGCGATGGCCGGGTGGGTGTCGTTTAGATGGATCGCCGCCTTGTCGGGCAGCGACTGCAGGTCGCCATACTGGCTGAGATGACGCTGGATGATGTCCTGCAGCGAGGCGGTCGAGAAGAAATACTCCTGTCTTAGCCGCAGCTCCTGACCGGCCTTGTGGGAATCGGCGGGGTAAAGGACGCGCGACAAAGCATCGGCCTTGTTGCTTTCGGCGAGCGCACCGATGTGGTCGCCGGCGTTGAACTTGTCGAGCAGGATCGGATCGATCGGCATGCCGGACCAGAGCCGCAGCGTGTTGACGCGGTTGGCCCGCCAACCGACCACCGGCGTATCGTAGGCAACCGCCAGAACATGTTCGATCGGCTTCCAGACATGGCGCTCAAGCCTGCCGTCCTTCGAGGTGATCGATTCCACCGCGCCGCCGAAACCGACCTCGAAGGAGCGTTCGCGCCGCTCGAACTCCCAGGGGTTGCCGTGATCGAGCCAGGTCTCGGGCAGTTCGACCTGCCAGCCATCGTGGATTTCCTGACGAAACATGCCGTTGGCATAGCGAATGCCATAGCCATGCGCGGGGATGTCGACGGTTGCCATGCTTTCCATGAAGCAGGCGGCGAGCCGACCGAGACCGCCATTGCCAAGCGCTGCATCCGGCTCGAGGGCCGCGATGAGATCGAGGTCGACGCCGAGAGACCGCAGCGCTTCGCGCATATTGTCCATCAGGCCGAGGTTGGAGAAGGCGTCGCGCATCAGGCGGCCAATGAGGAATTCCAGCGACAAATAGTAGACGCGCTTTTCCTGCTGGGCATAGGCCTCTTGCGTCGCCTGCATCCAGTGATCGACGATGCGGTCACGCACGACTTTGATCGAGGCGGTGAGCCAGTCGTATTGCGTGGCGACTGCGGTGCCCTTGCCGACCCTGTATTTGAGGGCCTTCAGGACTTCGTCAGCGAGCGTCTTGGGATCTGGGGTTTCGAGAATGGGAGCTTTGGATGCCATCGCGTGCGTCATGTCGCCTCTCGTGCGGTTGCCATGATCATACTGGCTTTCACCATTCCTCCCAGCCCATGCTAGCGCATATTTTGTTATACATTCAATCGAGTTAGATTGCCGCGGGGCAGCTTACCCTGCGGCAGTTTAGCAACTTAAAGCGCGTCGCGTTTGGGCGGCTTCCGCGATGCGTGCATGTCGTTATCCCAAAACCGCTACGCACTTTTGGGCGACATGCATCAGGCCGCCAGCGCCGCCTCCGGCGGAAGCTTCGCTCCGGTCATGAAGGCGACGGCGTCGGACATCGTATATTGCTTGGGATCGATGACACAGAGGCGACGGCCAAGCCGATGGATGTGAATGCGGTCGGCCACCTCGAAGACATGCGGCATGTTGTGCGAGATCAGCACGATCGGCAGGCCGCGCTTCTTCACGTCGAGGATCAGTTCGAGCACGCGGCGGCTCTCCTTGACGCCTAACGCCGCTGTCGGCTCATCCATGATGACCATCTTCGAGCCGAAGGCGGCGGCCCGCGCTACCGCCACGCCCTGGCGTTGGCCACCCGAGAGCGTTTCCACGGCCTGGCTGATGTTCTGGATGGTCATCAGGCCAAGTTCGGTGAGCTTGTCGCGGGCGCGCTTTTCCATGGCCGGCCGGTCGAGCATGCGCAGCCAGTCGCCCAGAAAACCCGGTTTGCGGATCTCGCGACCGAGGAACATGTTGTCGGCGATCGACAACGCCGGCGATAGCGCCAGGTTCTGGTAGACGGTTTCGATGCCGGCCTCGCGGGCCTCGATGGGCGACTTGAAGAGCACCTGCTTGCCGTCCAACTCGATGGTCCCCTCGTCCGGAATCACGGCGCCAGAGATCGCCTTGATCAGCGTCGACTTGCCTGCGCCGTTGTCGCCGATCACGGCCAGGATTTCTCCCGGATAGAGATCGAAGTCGCAGCTATTCAGTGCGGTGACGCGGCCATAGCGCTTGACGAGGCCGCGCGCGGTGAGGATGGGCTCCTGGGTCATGGTTACACCGAAACCTTTCTGATCCACTGGTCGATTGCCACGGCGCCGATAATCAGCACACCGGTAAGCAGCACTTTCCATTGCGGATCGGCGCCCAGCATGTTGAGGCCCATCGAAACGACGCCGACGATCATAGCGCCGAACAGCGTGCCCAGAATCGACCCGCGTCCGCCGAAGAGGGAAATGCCGCCGATCACCGTCGCGGTGATCGCCTGCAAATTGTAGTCGGTTACAGCGGCGGACGGCGAGATCGAGCCGTTGCGGCCGATGGAGACCCAGGCAGCGAAAGCGGCGATCAGCCCGGCAAGGGTGTAAACCGAGATCAGCACCTTCTTGGTCTGGATGCCCGACAGTTTTGCCGCCTCCGGATCATCGCCGACGGCGTAGACATGGCGGCCCCATGCCGTGTGATTAAGCACGTACCACAGGATCAGCACCAGCACGACCATGGCAATGACGCCGATTGTCAGCACCGCTGTGCCGATCTTGAAGTTCAGGCCAAACAGATGGAGCAGCGGCGCCTGGACGTCGACGTCGGCGTCGCGGATCGTCTCATTGGCCGAATAGATGAAGTTCGTGGCCATGACGATGTTCCAGGTGCCGAGCGTGACGATGAAGGGCGGCAGCTTCATGTAGGCGACCAGCAGCCCATTGAGCAGCCCGCAGGCCCCGCCGGCGGCAAGCCCGATCACCACCGCAAGCAAGGTCGGCAGACCATAGGTGACCGCGCAATTGCCCATGATCACGGCCGAAATCACCATGATCACGCCGATTGACAGGTCGATGCCGGCTGTAAGGATGACCAGCGTCTGCGCGGCTCCGAGAATACCGACGATGGCAATCTGCTGCAGGATCAGCGTCAGCGTGTAGGACGAAAAGAACCGCCCTCCGATGGTGACGCCGAAGACAGCGATCGACAGAACCAGCACGATCAGCGGCACCGCAGCCGGAGTGGAATGCAAAAAATGCTGGATGCGCTTGACGATCGACGTGCCGTGCTCGTCAAAAGCAGCAACGCTTGTCTCGCTGTTCGAGAGAGCCTTTTCGAATTCCTGAACCTGAGCCATGTTTCCTCCCATGGGGCCTCAGCCACGCCGACGCCCGTCCAACCATTCCCGATCTGCCGCCGGAATTGTTCGCGCTTGCGATAGCGCATCGTCCGCCCGAAACGACCGGGGATCAAGCCCCCGGCCGATCGGTTCTGTTGCCTGTCAGACCGGCATCAGCCCCAGCACTTGGCGAGGCCTTCCTTGGTGTCGATGGACTTCACGCCTTCCGCCGGCTTGTCGGTCACGAGGTTCACGCCCGTGTCGAAGAAATCCTTGCCTTCGGTCGGCTTGGGCTTCGTCCCATCCTTGGCGAAAGCGGCGATCGCTTCGATGCCGAGTGCCGCCATCTGGAGCGGATATTGCTGCGAGGTCGCGCCGATCACGCCCTCGGCGACCGACTTCACGCCGGGACAGCCGCCGTCAACCGAGACGATCAGCACGTTGCCTTCGAGGCCCACGGCCTTGAGCGCCTGGTAGGCGCCGACGGCTGCCGGCTCATTGATGGTATGGATGACATTGATGCCGGGATCCTTCTGGAGAAGGTTCTCCATCGCCTTGCGGCCGCCTTCCTCGTTGCCGTTCGTGACATCGTGGCCGACGATGCGTGCATCGTCCTCATCGCCGATCTTGTTGGGGTCCTTCACGTCGATGCCGTAGCCCATCATGAAGCCCTGGTCGCGCAAGACGTCGACCGTCGGCTGCGAGGGCGTCAGGTCGAGGAAGCCGATCTTGGCATCCTTCGCCTTGTCGCCGAGCGTCGCGGCGGCCCACGCGCCGATCAGCTTGCCGGCCTCCAGATTGTCGGTCGCGAAGGTCGCGTCGGCGGCGTCGAGCGGATCAAGCGGCGTGTCCAGCGCGATCACGAGCAGACCGGCGTCACGTGCCTTCTTCACCGCCGGGACGATACCCTTGGTGTCCGACGCGGTGATCAGGATGCCCTTGGCGCCGTCGGCGATGCAGCTTTCGATCGCCGCCACCTGGCTCTCGCTGTCGCCGTCGATCTTGCCTGCGTAGGCTTTAAGCTCAACGCCGAGCTCTTTGGCCTTGGCGGCCGCGCCTTCCTTCATCTTGACGAAGAAGGGGTTGGTGTCGGTCTTGGTGATCAGGCAGGCGCCGACGTCGGCAGCGGACGCGGCCGAGGTGAACGCCATCAGACCCAGTCCGGCCGCGGCAAAAACGGTGGACTTCAATAGTGCTGTCTTGGTCACGATTTTCCTCCCAGTGGAACCATTTCGGATGCCGGCCAACCGGCATCCGCACAAGCATCCAGACGACTTCTCCCGGCGTGGACGCCTGGCCCAACACAACACCAGGCCGAGGTTTCTGTCAATAATTAAATCACTCTTATTTATTATTGACAGGACTGCATCGTTCACTCATTCTGGCCCCAAAAGCTTTGAGGGGAAACGACGGGAGGAACAAGGGTGGAGACCGGCATTACGGGGCACGGTTCGCCCGAGGCAGCCGAAAGCCGCATTCATCGCGGCACCAACCAGAGCGGCATGCGAGACCACAATGAGCGGCTGGTGCTGTCTCTGGTGCGTCGGCACGGCAGCCTGGCCAAGTCCGACATTGCGCGCATGACCGGACTTTCGGCTCAGACAGTTTCCGTCATCATGCGCGAGCTCGAGGTGGACAAGCTCCTTGTCCGCCAGGCGCCGTTGCGCGGCAAGATCGGCCAACCCTCCATTCCGATGGCGCTCAATCCCGATGGCGCCTATTTCATCGGCCTGAAGATCGGCCGTCGCAGCGCCGAACTCGTGCTGATCGACTTTCTCGGCAATGTACGCTCGATGCTGCAGCATTCCTACCGCTATCCGGCACCGCGCGAGACGGTCGAATTCGTCACCTCCGGCATGAAGACGATGCGCGGCGAGCTCACCCCGGCGCAGGACAAGCGCATTGCCGGGCTCGGTATCGCCATGCCGTTCGAATTGTGGAACTGGGCCGATACGGCAGGTGCGCCGCGCGACGTCATGGACGAATGGCGCCACCGCGACATCCGCGCCGATATCCAGGCGCAGTGCGAATTCCCCGTCTATCTGCAGAATGATGCCACCTCGGCTTGCGGCGCCGAGCTGGTGTTCGGCAAGGCGGGTGCGGCGCGCGACTTCGTCTATTTCTATATCGGTGCCTTCGCCGGCGGCGGCATCGTGCTCAACGGTCACCTTTTTGGCGGGCCGACCGGCAATGCCGGCGCGCTGGGTTCGATGCCGGTGCCCGGACCGGACGGCAAGCCGACCCAACTGATCGACGTGGCGTCGATCGCCATGCTGGAAAAGGCGCTCAACGCGCGCGGTGTCGAGGCCTCGCATCTGTGGACGTCACCGGAGGATTGGGGCGAGATCGGCGTCGAGCTTGACGACTGGATCGCCTGCGCCTCGCAAGCGCTCGCCTATGCCATCGTGGCAGCATCCTCGGTTATCGATTTCGAGGCAGCGGTGATCGACGGATGGATGCCGAAGGCCGTGCGGCGCCGGCTCGTCGATGCCGTTGTCGAAGCCATCGGCAACATCGACGGCGAAGGCCTGAACCTCCCAGCCGTTCGCGAGGGCACTGTCGGTATTCATGCACGTGCCCTGGGCGGCGCCAGCCTGCCGCTTTCCGAGCGCTTCCTCATCGGTTCGACGACGATTTCCAGGAGTGCTTGAGTTTGCTGGTCGGAATGGTTGCAAGGCGGTTGCGCTTGCCGGCGCCGGCTTCTATCTACGGGTCAGATCCGCGCACGCGATCGTCGCGACAAACGAGCCGTAGCTCTACGCCAACATCATCATCCGCAAGGGTGTGATCTATCCGCCGGAGAACTGCAAATCATGATCCTCTGTTGCGGCGAAGCCCTGATCGACATGCTGCCGCGTACCACGACGGAGGGCGAGCCGGCCTTTGCCCCCTATGTCGGCGGCGCGGTGTTCAACACCGCTATTGCGCTCGGCAGGCTGGGAGCACCCGCCGGTTTCTTTTCCGGCCTGTCGTCGGACCTGTTCGGCGGCCAGTTCAGGGACGCACTGGGAGAGAGCAAGGTCAGTTCCACCTATGCGCACACATCTCCCCGGCCGACCACGCTTGCCTTCGTGCGGCTGGACAACGGCCAGGCGACCTACACGTTCTACGATGAAAACACAGCCGGACGCATGCTGACCGTCGACGATCTGCCGAAACTCGGCAGCGAGATCGAAGCCATGCTGTTCGGCGCCATCAGCCTGATCTCGGAGCCGGCCGGATCGGCCTACGAGGAATTCATGCGGCGCGAGCATAAGCGCCGCGTCATGATGCTCGACCCCAACATTCGGCCCAATTTCATCCCTGACAAGGCCAAGCATCTCCGGCGCATCCGCTCTATGATGGCGATGGCCGACATCGTGAAACTGTCGGATGAGGACCTCAACTGGTTCGGCGAAGCCGGCTCGCACGAAGACGTCGTCCGCAACTGGCTGGATCGCGGCCCGACCCTGATCGTCGTCACCCATGGCAGCGAAGGCGCTGCCGGCTACACCAGGGATCACAAGGTCACGGTCGTGCCGGACAAGGTCGAGGTGGTCGATACGGTCGGCGCCGGCGACACGTTCAACGCCGGCATCCTGGCCTCGCTGCACGAGCAAGGCCTGCTGTCGAAGGAGGCGATCGCCAATCTGCCGGAAGACGCCATCCACAAGGCGCTGACGCTCGGCGCCAAGGCTGCGGCGGTTACCGTGTCGCGAGCCGGCGCCAATCCGCCATGGCGGCACGAAATCGCCTGATTGCACGGCGATACACCCAGCTTGGCGATCACTTTATGTTTCGCCGGCCGGACGCGACGCGATATGAAAACCAAATGATGCCTGACGAAGCCCGGATTTCCGGCATCTTCAAAGGGCACCTCGGAAATCAGAGGTAACAGGCTGCGACACTTGAGCAATTCGCGGTTTGGTTCGTGCAGCTTTCTCGGCTGGCGCAACTCTGATACCAGCGGCCGGTTATCTGGCTAGTACCGTTTTGAGGCCGACATGCAGTTCATCGATCTTGGCGCGCAGCGCGAACGAATCCGCGACAGGCTGAAAGTGGCGATCGACCGCGTCGTCGATGAGGGACGCTATATTCTGGGACCTGAGGTCACCGAATTCGAAAATAAGCTCGCCGCCTATATCGGCACCAAGCATGTCGTCGCCTGCGCCAACGGCACCGACGCGCTGCTGTTGCCGCTGTTTGCGGCCGGCATCGGCCCAGGCGACGCGGTGTTCGTGCCGAGCTTCACCTTCGCCGCCACGGCGGAAGTGGTGGCGCTGGCCAAGGCCGAGCCGGTTTTCGTCGATGTCGATCCCAATACCTACAACATCGACATCGCCAGCCTCGAGGCTGCCATCGCCATGATCAAGGCGGAAGGCCGGCTGAAGCCAAGGGCGATCATTCCCGTCGACCTGTTCGGGCTTGCCGCCGACTACGAGGCGATCATGGCGATCGCCAACCGCGAAGGGCTGATGGTTATCGAGGATGCTGCCCAGTCGATGGGCGGCTCGATCGACGGCAAGATGTGCGGTTCGTTCGGCGCGGTCGGCTCGACCAGCTTCTACCCGGCAAAGCCGCTCGGCTGCTATGGTGACGGGGGCGCGATGTTCACCAATGACGATGCGCTGGCCGAACAGCTCCGCTCGTTCGCCTTCCACGGCAAGGGCGAAACCCAGTATGACAATGTCCGCGTCGGCATCAATTCGCGGCTCGACACGTTGCAGGCGGCGATCCTGATCGAGAAGCTGGCCATTCTCGAAGACGAGATGGTTGCCCGGCAAGCGGTTGCAAATCGTTACGCCGAAGGGCTCGGCGACATCCTCAAGGCGGCGCGCAACCTGGACGGCGGCCGTTCGGCCTGGGCGCAATACGCCGTCGAGACGCCGAAGCGCGACGGGCTCAAGGCGCATCTCGGCGAAAAGGGTATTCCTTCGGTCATCTATTACGTGAAGCCGCTGCACAGCCAGATCGCCTACCGCGACTATCCGCGCACGCCGTCCGGTCTTGCCGTTTCGGAGGAGCTGCCAAAGCGGATTCTCTGCCTGCCCATGCACCCTTACCTGAGCGAAGCCGATCAGGACCGGATCATCGAGACGATCCGCAACTATATCGGCTCGAATTCGGCGGACGTCGCCGCAGCGTAGAGCTTCACGCGCGCGATCACAGTCTAGCCGGTATGCCTTCCAGCAGCACGCCGATCGCGGCATCAACAGGCGTCAGTTGCGACGACGCGCTTCCCCGGCGCCAGCGCATGGCGGAGGCCGCCCTCCCCTTCCGATATCTCAAGTCTTGGCACCCACAGTCGCGACATCGGTAAGCGCAAATCCCGCATCTATGGTCAGGATCGGCGCTTGGTAGGATTTCGCGGTGGCATAATGGAAGCAATCGGCAAGATTGAGCGCACTATTGCGTTCAGCGTCCGGATAGCGGTGCCGTCCATAGCGATCGAAGGCTTGCAGCGCGGCGGTCAACTCACGGCTCGAAATCGCCAGAACCTCGACCCCAGCCGCTTCAAGGAACTCCTGCACTCGCGCTTCAGCTTCTGCCATGGGAATGCGCTTTTTGCGAAACAGCCCAACAGTCGCTTCCCATGCAGCCACGACCGATGTGATCGGCCGCGGCGAGCGCGCGGCATCTAGCGCCGCCGCAAGGTTCTCGGCCCCAGGCTCTTCCGTCACAATTGCGATGATTGCCGACGCATCGACGAACATCAGTAGTCGCCGCTGAGGTCATCGAAAAACGCCCGGTCTGCCGCAAGGCCGGTGTCCGGATAGGCCGCAATTTTCGCGCGCAAAGGCTTCAGCCGCTCCCACAGAGGAATCGCCTCCTCGGCACGGCGCAGTTCGTTTTCCAGGGCCAGCTTCACGGCAGCCGTCTTGTTCAACCGCGTGCGCGCCGCCAATTTTTCGGCAAGCATATTTACCTCTTCACTGCGAATGTTGAGCGGCATAGCGAATTCTCCTATGTGTAGACGTACATATAGAAACGCCAACACGTGATGGCAACCGCCCATCAGGAGAGCATAAGGTTTTGTGTGCGGCGGAATGCGAACGTAGCCAAGAAGAACCTGTTCTTGGGGCCACGTCTGATTGCCCGCGGCCGGTCATGTATTTTAACTCGAGCGGCGATGTTTTGGGCGAAATCGTTTCGTCGAAGAGTTCTGTGCGCCAGATGCCACGACCGAAGCGGGGATCGTGACGCGCGGTCTCAGCCGGATTTATGCTTCGCACGGCGATCCACGCCCTGCAGGGCTAGCGACGTTATAATCGTCAGGTTGGCCCGACTGCCTTGCCGCTGGCTATGAAATGCGGATTGGCGAAGTCCTCGTCATCGCTCTGATTGCGCTTGCCGTAGGCCAGCGGTTTGCCATCAAGCGTGCGCGTCATGCCGCCGGCGGCGCGCAGCACCGCATCGCCGGCCGCGGTATCCCATTCCATGGTGCGGCCGAAGCGCGGATAGACGTCGGCCTCGGCGCCGGCGACAAGACAGAATTTCAGCGACGAGCCGACCGAGACGATCTCGGCAGCGCCTACCGTGCGGATATAGGCTTCGGTCTCGGGCGTGTTGTGGGACCGGCTGGCGACGATGGTCAGTGGCGCCACACCGGCCCTGGCCGAAATCGGCCGACGGCCGATGATCTGGTAGTCGCCATCGACTTCGATTGCTTCCGCCCTGCCCGGCCGGCCGGAAAAAAAGCGTCCGGTGCATGGCGCAAAGACCACGCCGATCTCCGGCACGCCGTGGCGGACGAGCGCGATGTTGACGGTGAAGTCGGTCCTGCGGTTGACGAATTCCTTGGTGCCGTCGAGCGGATCCACCAGAAAAAAGGCGTCGTCGAGGTCGGGCGGCACGATGCCGGCCGATGCCTCTTCCTCAGCCACGCAAGGGATGTCGGGGAACGCGGCGCGCAAGCCGGCGAGGATGATCTTTTCGCTCTCGCGATCGGCCTCGGTCACCGGCGAGCTGTCTGATTTCTGATCGACCGCGCAACCAGCATCGAAAACCCGCATCACCTCTCGCCCCGCCGCCAAGGCAAGGCGCTCGAACACGCCGAGCATCGCTTCGTCGTCAGATGCCGCCGCCGCTATCGTATTGGTTTTCGGCAATGTCGCGCTCGTTCAGCCAGAGTTCCAGGGCCTCTACCATCTCCTCGGCAGACTTGCCGAGTGTCTTGAGATGGATTTCGGGGTTTTCAGGAGCCTCATACGGGGAATCGACGCCGGTGAAATTCTTGATTTCGCCATTCAACGCCCGCGCATAGAGACCCTTCGGATCGCGTCTGGCGCATTCCTCAAAGGGTGTATCGACAAACACCTCGACGAATTCACCGTTGGCCATCATCTCCCTGGCCATGCGCCGCTCCGCGCTGAAGGGCGAAATGAAGGAAACAATGACGATCAGCCCGGCATCGGCCATCAGGCGCGCCACTTCCGCAACGCGGCGAATGTTTTCGACGCGGTCGGCGTCGGTGAAGCCAAGATCGCGATTGAGGCCGTGGCGAACATTATCGCCATCCAGGATGTAGGTGTGGCGGCCGGTGGCGAACAGCTTCTTCTCGAAGAGGTTGGCGATGGTCGACTTGCCCGAGCCCGAGAGCCCGGTGAACCAGAACACGGCAGGCCGCTGGTTCTTCAGATCGGCGCGGCCGTGCTTGCCGACATCGAGCGATTGCCAGTGAATGTTTTCGGCACGGCGCAGCGAATGCAGGATCATGCCAGCGCCGACCGTGGCGTTGGTGATGCGGTCGATCAGGATGAAGGCGCCGGTCGTTCGGTTCTCGGCGAAAGTGTCGAAGGCGATCGGCGCCCGCGTCGAGATGTTGCAGATGCCGACCTCGTTCATTTCGAGCGACTTGGCCGCCTCATGGGCAAAGTCGTTGACGTTGACGCGGTATTTCAGGTCGGTGACGGTGGCGCTGGTCTGATCGGTCTCGGTCCGCAGGATATAGGAGCGGCCCGGCAACAGCGCATGCTCGTCGAACCAGACGATATTGGCGGCGAACTGGTCGGCGACCTGAGGCCGCGCCACCGGCGACACCAGCATATTGCCGCGCGAGACCTCGACCTCGTCGTCGAGAACAACGGTGATGGCCTGGCCGGCAACCGCTTGGCTCAGGTCGCCGCCATGCGAGACGATGCGCCTGACGTGTGCGGACTTGCCGGATTTGGCGACAACGACCTCGTCGCCTGTTGAGACGGAGCCGGACGCGATCGTGCCGGCAAAACCGCGAAAATCGAGATTGGGGCGGTTCACATACTGCACCGGAAAACGGAACGGCAGTTCGACAACGGCTTCATCGACCGACACGGTTTCCAGATGTTCGATCAGCGTCGGCCCGGAATACCACTTCGTCTTGTCCGAGCGGCTGGTGACGTTGTCGCCGTAACGGGCAGACATCGGGATCGGCACGATCGTCTGGAAGCCGAGCTTGTGCGAAAATTGCCTGAAATCCTCGATGATCCGTTCGAAGACGGCCTTGTCGAAGCCCACGAGATCGATCTTGTTGACGGCGAGCACGATGTGCCGAATGCCCAGCAGCGAGGCGATGATCGAGTGGCGCCTTGTCTGGCGCAGCACACCTTGACGGGCGTCGATCAGCACGATGGCCAGATCGGCGGTCGACGCGCCTGTCGCCATGTTGCGCGTGTATTGTTCGTGGCCGGGCGTGTCGGCGACGATGAATTTGCGCTTCGGCGTGGCGAAAAAGCGATAGGCGACATCGATTGTGATGCCCTGCTCGCGCTCCGCCTCTAGGCCATCGACCAGCAGCGCGAAATCGACGTCGTCGCCCGTCGTCCCATGCTTGCGCGAATCACGCTCAAGCGCGGCAAGCTGGTCCTCGAAAATCTGCTTGGTGTCCGAAAGCAGACGCCCGATCAGCGTCGACTTGCCGTCGTCCACGGAACCGCAGGTCAGGAAGCGCAGCAGCGACTTTCGTTCCTGCACCGCAAGATAGTCACGAATGCCGTCGGTGGAGGCGAGGCTCTTGGCCATGATGTGGCGCATGCTCAGAAGTACCCCTCGCGCTTCTTCTTTTCCATCGAGCCCGCTTCATCCCGGTCGATCAAGCGGCCCTGGCGCTCTGACGTGCGCGCGGTGAGCATTTCGCCGACGATGGCCTCCAGCGTATCGGCGTCCGATTCGATCGCGCCGGTCAGCGGATAGCAGCCAAGCGTGCGGAAGCGCACCAGCCGGTTGTCCACTGTCTCGCCGGGGCGCAATACCATGCGGTCGTCATCCCTCAGAATGAGCATGCCGTCACGTTCGACGACCGGCCGCTCCTTGGCGAAATAGAGCGGCACGATCGGGATGTCTTCCTGGAGAATGTACTGCCAGATATCGAGCTCGGTCCAGTTCGACAATGGAAAGACCCGGATCGATTCACCGGTCGCGATGCGGGTGTTGAATATCTTCCACATCTCCGGCCGCTGATTCTTCGGATCCCAGACGTGCTGGGCGTTGCGGAAGGAGAAGATCCGCTCCTTGGCGCGCGACTTCTCCTCGTCGCGACGGGCACCGCCAAAGGCTGCATCGAAGCCGTACTTGTCGAGCGCCTGCCGCAGCGCCACGGTTTTCATCACATGGGTGTGGGTGTTCGAGCCATGATCGAAGGGATTGATCTTGTCGCGCACACCATCTTCGTTGACGTGGACCAGGAGATCGAAGCCGAGCTTTTGCGCCATCTGATCGCGGAAAGCGATCATTTCGCGGAATTTCCAGGTCGTGTCGACGTGGAGAAAGGGAAACGGCGGCTTGGCGGGATAAAACGCCTTCATCGCAAGGTGCATCAGCACGGAGGAGTCCTTGCCTACGGAGTAGAGCATGACCGGCTTGGCGAACGCCGCCGCAACCTCGCGAAAGATATGGATGGATTCAGCCTCGAGCCGCTGAAGGTGCGTAAGCGCGATGTTCATGGACTGTGAGCGTTCTCTCGTGCCATCCAGACCCTGCATCGATGCATCAGGCGCAATTTTCAGCTACCCGGTTCAAGCTTCATTTCTGGACAATGTTTTTTTCGTTTTTTCGTGCAGGCGTTCTAGCAGATCGCCAATGTCTATAACAATGCAAGACAAGCCTGCCCTAGAGTGGTTCGGGAATGAATTTTCCACGCTGGGGCCAGATCTCGGAAATTCCTGCTCAATGGGCTAAGGGACCTAGTGGCCCAAGAAAAATATTCGCGGGGGCGAGATCAACGTCAACTCGGGCTATCCTCTCCTGCGGTCACGAGTGGTGGATTAAGCCGCACTCTCGATTTTGATGGCAGGCCCGGCCCTGCCGTACTATCGAAAACCATGATCAGCCGCTATACCGGCTCCTGAATGAGCCACCGCGCGTAGCGCATGGGCATGAAATCTTGAAGATCATTGCACCAGCCACGGTCAAGTTAAATCCTCATCTCAAAAGATCCCGAAGAATGCGAATTATACCCTTGGACCGGCTTTCATCGATAAAACAACAATTCACACCGGCACGGGTCAATATCTACTTTTCCATTCTTTGCTTCTTTTCTCCCTCCGTTTTGGGATCGGTGGTTAGTTTTGCATTCAATGGCGGCGGCCTGTGGTCGACCCTACTCATTGCACTGAAGAGACGGCGCTTCAATGTCGATCGGCCCATGGCCGCCCTCACCGTCGCGATCTATGCCTTTTGCGGCGCCGTTGTCCTCGCCTCCATCGTCAACAACTCGATTGCGAGGGATGCGACGCATCTTGTACCGTTGATCACCTTCCTGTTTTTCCCCTTCTCATATTCGGTCTGGAGCATTTCGCAGAAAACCACCCTTGCCCGCGTCATCATACTGAGCAGCATGGCCGCTTGCTTCGGCGCATTGCTGCTGACTGGCATCCAGTACTATTGGATTGGCCTGCCAAGGGTTGAAGGTGGTGCCGGAAATCCGATCGTGTTCGCGACGGTCGCCTGCCTCAGTGTTTTGGTATGCATGGCTGGCGCTTTGTCGGGAATCGAAAAGGCCAGGAGCCTTCTCGCCTGTGCGGCGTTGGCCGGAACAATCGCCATCCTCTACTCCGGTTCGCGTATCATCTGGCTGGCGATGCTGATTGCAGGCATAGCCGTTCTGCTGATCAATCGGCAGAAGCTCAGGGGCAAGTACGCCCTTCGTCTGTTGTTGATGCTGGGCGTGGCCGGCCTCGCGATCGCTGCCTTTGGATTCCAAACAATATTGGAGCGAGCCGAGTTCCTCCATTCCGACTGGGAGGCGCTCACGGCGCATGGCAACTACAGCACCGCCTTGGGATTTCGCGTTGCCATGTGGCAAATTGGCCTCGACGCATTTCGCGAAATGCCGCTTTTCGGACATGGGGTGGGCGCGACGCCGCTGTTGATGAAACAGGGATTCCAAGAGCAGTTCGGCATGGACAAAGGCTTCAGCCACTTCCACAACGGCTTTCTGACCGCACTGGTGGAAGCAGGAATCGTGGGAGCTGTCGCGCTGGCGGCCATCTTTATCGTTGCCGCCAAAAATGCCGCCGCAGTGCTGCGCATCAGTGCCGATCCGGTCGAGCGGTTCGGCGCCACCATGATCGTCATTGTGGTGATCACCTATCTCTCAGGCGGAATGGTGGGCATTCTTATCGGTCATGATATTCTGGATTCGGTGCTGATGATCTTCCTGGTGTCGGGGACATATCTTGCATCGGGGCGCCATATGCCGCTGGCGGACGAACAAGCGCTTCCTGCGACATCGGCCGCCGAGTAGTAGCTTCGAGCAATGCAATGAAAGTGTTGGTCACTGGCGCCACAGGGTTCATCGGGCGCCTTGTCGTGCAACACCTCCGAGACGCGCAGTTCGAGATCCGGATCGCCTCCCGGCACCCGGAAAAGCTCGGTTCGGGAAACGACATCCTCCTGCTGCCGAATTTCGACGCGCCTGCCGAGGCCTTTGCGACGATCCTGAAAGACGTCACGCATGTCGTCCACTGCGCCGGGTTGAACAACGATCCTGGCAATCCAACCGAAGCCGATTACCTGAAAGCCAATGCCGAATTGACCGAGCAGCTCGCGCGCGCCGCGGCTGCACAGGCCAACGGACGCTTTATTTACCTGTCTTCGACCCGGGCTGTGGTCGACGCCGGCTTCAGCGGGAGGCTCGACGAAGAGACTATCCCTGCCCCGCAATGCGCCTATGGGCGTTCGAAACGCGAAGGCGAGATCAGGGTCCTGGACGCTTATGCATCGTCCGGCCGCTCCGATGCCGCAATGCTGCGCCTGCCGCCGGTCTACGGATCTGGCATGAAGGGAAATCTGGCGACACTGATGCGCTTGGCCGACACCGCCTTGCCGCTGCCCGCAGCGGCCCTGGCGGGCGTCCGCTCGCTGATATCCTCCGAGGCAGCGGCCCGGGCGGTTTTGCACCTGCTGACCCATTCGATCCCGCTTCGCCCCGTCTATATCGCCAGCGATATACGGCCAATCCCGGTCGCCGCCATCATCGAAGCCTTTCGGCAAGGCTTTGGACGGCCGAAACGCCTGGTTGCGGCCCCTGCCGGCCTGATACGGCCGGTCGCATCGTTGCTGGGCAAACGCAAATTTTGGGAAAGCTTGACCGCAACGCAGATATGCGATCCGTCCCTGCTCATTTCGGAGGGCTGGCTGCCGGAAACCGATACGATCGAGCGACTGACCGCAATAGCGCGGGTCAGCAGACTTGCTCAGGTCCGATAAATCGTTCCAAGCAGAATCCTGACATCGAGACCGAACGACGCCGCCTTGAGATAAGCGGCATCGGTTTCGGCACAGAGCGTCGGGACCGACATGTCGATGCCTCGAATCTGGGCCAAGCCGGTTATGCCCGGAAGCATGGATGACACGCCCAACTGCTTGCGACGCTCGATCAGCTCCGTTTGTGTGGGCAAGCATGGACGTGGCCCGACCAGGCTCATTTCCCCCTTAAGGACGTTCCAGAGTTGCGGCAATTCATCAAGCTTGAACCGCCGCAAGACTTTTCCGACCACCGTAACCGAATTTGCCGGCGCCTCGTGCGAGGGCAATGACGGCGTCCCCAGATACATCGTTCTCAACTTGTGGCAGCGAAAAAGCCCGCCGTTGCGGCCTACCCTCGTCTGGGAAAAGATTGCAGGCCCGGGTGACGATAGCCGAATAGCCAGGATGGCAAGCAACAGGACAGGCGACGTGATCAGCAGCAGCAGGGCCGCCACCACGAGGTCGAAGGTCTGCTTCGCTGCCTTCATGAACATGCGTTAAATCCGGCCGGAGAAGATTGCCAAATAGAGCCCGAAGGTTCCAAAAGGCGTCTGCCGATAGACGCCGCTTTGGCGCAGATAGCTCAGGCGACGGAAGATATTGCCCTTTCGGGCCAGGATGAACAAGCCTAGGCAGGCAGCCGCGTCTGTCGTGAGAAGATCACGATTGGCGGCCAGACCACTGAGATTCTCATCCGTCCAATTGGCAAATCCGCCTTTCAGCAGATGCGCGAGCCGGGAAAATCTCGCCCTCCACGAAACGTTGGCCCCGACCAAATTTGCCCCGTGCTGGCGGTAGCGCACCAAAGGCCGCGGATCATACCGAACGATGCCGCCTGCAGCCGTTACGATGAGATAGGCCCACCAATCGTGACTGACAAATCGGGCCTTTGACGACGCCTTGGCCAGCAGGTCGCGTGCCGCGCCGTTGATCATGATGGTGTTGCCGCCGGCAATGCTTTGCACGAGAGCGTTGCGGAAGGACGGCGGCCGTTGGAACAGCGGCGAACAGCCGATTACGCTTCCGTTTTCGGTCATGGTTGCGGTTCTGGAGCAGAACATAGCCGGGATTCTTGCGTCCAGCGTCCGCATCCAGCGGACAGCGCTTTCCAGCCTGTCCGGCTCCCAAATGTCGTCCTGGTCGCAAAAGGCATAGTAGTCCGCCTCAATCCGCGGATCGACGATCATCGACCGAAAATTGGCAGCGAAACCCTGGCGGGGCCCGTCCACCAAGCTCAGCCGACCCTTGTGCCAGCGAGGTTTCCAGGCGCCGATGATGGCGGTCGTGCCGTCGGTCGAACCATCATCGGAAATCCACAGATCGACCAGGGAATGCGACTGCGCGAGGAGAGAGCCGAGCTGTTCTTCGATGAAAGCCGCGCCGTCCTTCGTGCCCATCAGTATGGCGACGCGCTGATCTTGTTTGCTCACGATTGTGGTGTCATCTGCAAATGCCTGAGAATGGCTATCAGATTTGTTCGCTTCATCCAATCACAACCGCCCGAAGGGTGTCCTATCCCGCATGTCCAATTCTTTTCGGGCCTGTTGGCCGACGTAGGTCACCCGGGGATCTTTCTGCTTGATGGAGCCCTTCCAGCACGGCAAGCGCCGAGCCCTTGTCCTGGTTCTTCATCGCTGTCTGCAGCGCCGTAAGCGCGGTCTCGACCCTCGGCCAGTCGACAACATCCGTCCTGAGGCCAAAAACCTTGGAGGTGCTGAGCTCGACGACTTCTTCATCTTCGCCGTGGAGCGTTTCATGAAGTTTCTCGCCTGGCCTTATTCCGGTGAACCGGATTGGGATATCCGTGTAGGGGCTCTTTCCAGCCATGCGGATCATCGTCTCGGCGACTTCAACTATGGACACCGGCTTGCCCATGTCGAGCATATAGACGGCATAGTCGTCCCTGCCCTGTCGCGACGCCGCATCGGCTGCCGACATGATGACGAGGTCGACGGATTCGGCCACCGTCATGAAATAGCGCGTCATGCGCCGATCCGTAATGGTGACGGGCCCTCCAGCCTCGATCTGTGCCTGGAATATGGTCGCCACTGATCCATTGCTGCCAAAAACGTTGCCGAACCGGACGGCAATGAACTTGGTGCCGGAATGATGCCCTCGCGGTTGATGCCCGTTTGGTTGGGCCGCATGGGTTTCATGCAAGGCGCTCACGATCTGCTCGGCTGCTCGTTTTGTCATGCCGAGCACGGATGTCGGGTCCACCGCCTTGTCACTCGAGACAAGCACGAACTGCGGCACCCCGCATTTGGCGGCTACCTCTGCACAGACAAGCGTTCCGAAAACGTTGGTCTGGATCGCCGCATCCCAGTTTTCCTCGAGCAGGGGGACATGCTTGAGCGCGGCGGCATGAAAGATGATGCAGGGTTTGAATTCGCTTATGACACGCGTCATTTGCCGCCGGTCTGCCACATCGACTATGCGGGCCTTGAGACGGTCATGGTCTTTCTCGTCGATATATTGGCTCAACTGGAAAATGCCGAACTCGGAGAGATCGGCGACCAGAACCGCCTCGGCGCCCAGTTCCAGCGATCGCCTGACTAGAGTTCGCCCGATGGAGCCGGCTCCGCCCGTCACCAGGACGCGCTTGCCACGGACAAAAGTGCTGATACGCTCGATGTCGGAAGGCACCGCTGGACGGCGCAGGATCGTTTCCATCTCGACGGCGTCGAGAACCAGCTTTCCTCCTTGCCCCAGTTCGGAAAATCCCGAGAATTGCACAACGGCTATGCCACTATGCCGGGCGACACGAACCAGCTCCGAATACTCCTCGAACTCCCGCCCGGCACCATTTCCGAAAATCAGCAGGTCGAGGCTTTTCGTGCCCCTTGTGTAGTCCTCCAGGAATTCCATCAAACGGGGGCGGACTGCCACCACCGGAACCCCTTGAATCCGGGTGCCCAACGGCGCGTCGTTCTCGATCGCCATGACTCCTGCGATGGAATAGTCCCCAGGCTGCGCCGTGCGCGTAAAGCGAATGATCAGATCGGCCTCGCCGAGCCGGCCGACGAACAGGGCTTGCTTCGTCAATCCCTTGTCGGCGGCCCTGTTCAGGATACGCCAGCTCGCTCCGTCACGAAGAAAGCGGTAGAAGAGCCGAGGCGCCGATATGATCGTGAAGGACACGAGGAAGAAGACGATGAACTGGCGCTCGTTGATGCCCGTCACCGGCTTGAAGAAACGAAACGACAGCGAGGCGCAATAGAGCGCGACGGTCAAAATCGCGCAGCTCTTCAGGATGTTGAAAAAGTCCGGCGTCGAAGCGAAGCGCCAGACCGTGTTGTAGAGGCCGCAATATCTGAACAGCAAATGGCTGGAAACGACGATGCACGCCCAGGTGGTCAGACCCTCGTAGGAAAAAGCTTCGAATGAGAGGTTGGACCGCGACAGAACTAGACTAAGCGCGACCGCGACCAGAACCATGACGGCGTCCTGGATCATGATAAAAAAACGCCGCATGTCCGGCCGAAGTCCGAATACGGCTTCTAAGTATGAATTCATTGCGCGGCACTACACTCCAGGGATCGAGGACTGGCTGCCAGTGTGATACGGGCGAATTCGCCGCCGATCACGTTGGCTTGTCGTGCCAATCACCAGCCAGCGGTTGTATCGCATACTGCGGAGCCGCAGTCATCGCCAGAGATTTTTTTAAAGCCTAGTCTATGTGGCCGAGCGGGGCGGTATTGATAAGTCGACTCCGTGGTCTACAAACAGCATCAGGATTGGCTTGGTGGCCGGTTTATTCACAAAACCCGCACGATGCATCAGAGGTTGGGCATGGCATTCGTCGCGGCATGGCGACTCAAGGCGACAGGCTCATCGGGATGTTATGTCTCCCTCGAGCTTTTGTCCGCAACCTTGGCAGTTGCGGCAATCTCCGCATTGCTGGCTTTTCACAACATCGACTTTCCGTTCGGTGTCCATCCCGATGAAGCCATCAAAGTGGGATTTGCCTTTGGACAACCCGACAATTACCGCCATCCACCACTGCTGATCGTATTGGCGCGGTTTGCAGCATGGCTCGATGGTGCCGTGCATGACCGGGATTTTCGCTTGGCTGGCCGGACCGTCTGTGCATTTGCTTCCGTCGCGGCGAGCGTCCTCTTTTATCTCGTCTTGCGACGATATGCGGACAAGCTCAACGCTTTCCTGTGGGGTTGCGTTTTTGCGGCGTCACCGGCCATCACAATCCACGCGCACTACTTCAAAGAAGACGCAGTTCTTATTTTCGCGATCTGCATAGGATTGCACGCGCTTGTGCGACTGAGAGAGCGCACCGACAGCGTCGACCTTCTTTATTTCGGGTTCGCATTGGGGCTCGCAATCACGGCCAAGTATGTCGGAGTCGCCAACAGTTTGGTGCTGTTCGTTGTGGCGATCACATATTGCAAACTGGAGTGGAGACAAGCCGCGATCGTTGCCGCAGTCGGCGCACTGACCGTTCTGGCTGTCTATACCGCGTCGCTTTTGACCGAAACCGGCAGCGGGCTTTCGACCATACTCCGAGGCTTCGTTATTGAACTAAACCATGTTGAAGAAGGGCACGATCTGAAAGAGTGGTTTTTCGAGGGCTACGGGCTGACTCACTTCCGTTATCACCTGATTCCCAGCCTCACGGTGCCGACGATGGTGATCTCACTGGGAGCAATCGCCATCGCTATTCTTGGCGATCGCAACAGGGCTGTCGCCGCTTTCGCGGGCGCGGCCATTGCGTGGCTTTTCATGCTCGAGCTCTCGCCGCTCAAGATCATAGGCTCCATGCGTTATGTTTTGCCCGTGGTAATCTATCTGCTTCTAGCGGCCGGCATTGCCTGCTCCAAAGCGATAGCGCCCAGGTCGCATTGGATGAGCGCCGGCCTGGGGCTTCTGGCCATGGCCGCCAGTTCTCATGCCAGCATCGAGTACACCGGATCTATGAGCAGGGAAAATGATACCCGCTTCGCAGCGATGCGTTTTCTCGAAACCCGGGGCATTACCCGTTTCTTTGCGGATTATTTAATGGGAGAGCCGGCACCCGAGACACGGGACTATCGAGATTTGTCGTCGGTCGACTATCTCGTATCGCAGAGATTTGCGCGATATCTGCGCGGCGGAGGTCTGAGCGAGCAACCCCAGCTTACCTACGTGCTGGCCGGCATGTTTCGGTGTCTCGACGGCCATGTCGCGGCGCAGTTCTCAAGATTGTACGGCGACTACGCATACGTGGCACCCACCGTGAAGATTTATGATCTGCGGCAAGCGCGATTTTGTATCCCGGATCCTGCCGAACTTGGACCTTGATCAGCCCGGTTTGCACTGGTTTGCTGTGGGGCTCGAAGAGTGCCAAGCGCCAAACACGATAGTGCTAAGCCCCAAATTGATATGGCAAAAATCTAGCCTATATCACAACATATTTGAAAATAAATCTTCAACAATTGTTCCATCCGACAAGTACATCTTCATATCATTTTCGCCTACGAAAAAAGACGCGTACTCATTTTCAATAAATCCGTCGTCCTTGAGCGACAGCCAGCGGCGGATGTGCCAGGATGTATTTTGATGCGCATCTTGCTCCTGCCGGAATCTTGCCCTAGCCTGTTCCAGCTTCTTTAGGAAATGATCGTATGTGCGAACAGGGAAATGGCGAATGAGAGCGCGGTCCGAGACCGAACGTTCGCCAATTTCATGTTCGATGCTGTGATTCCCACGGGCAATGGAACGCAGTCCCTGCAACGGGAAGAGCATTTTCCCGGGCATGCTTCGAAGCATGATTGGCAACTGCGTTGAAAGCGGCCTAGCCACCCTGTAGCGTGCAGCAAGGAGCGGGTTCTTAGCAAATTCAGAAAATTCAGCCTTCAGTGGCACCATATTGTGCCTTGGGCACATCAAAGGGCATTGCAGTTCATCTGCAATTTCCTTGAAGGTTGATCCTAATCCTGAAATGAACTCGTCGGCATCCAGACTTATCGCAAGATCTATCCCTGTTTGAGATAGGCATTCCGCCAAACGTCCCGCCCATACATCCTGCCTATAGTCGGTGTTCTCCTCGGAGAGAATCGTCATTGGAATATCTTTTGAAAGGTCCTCAATTATATCCCGAGTTCCATCGGTGGATAGATTGTCAATTATCCCAAAGTAATCAAATCCCTGACTTTCATGAAATCTCAAATTTTTTTCAATGACGTCGGCCTCGTCCCGCACGATCATTATCAAACCTAGCGTTTTCACTATTCTATTTTTCTCGATTTGATTCTATCAAAATGACTTCGATCGCGGGAAAGCGCCAATCAATCAAAAGACGTCCCGGCATTTTTCTGGGTTCTTTCGGCAACATCATCTTCATACGAAACGGTGAGCATGGGCTCCAGGTTGAGATAGCCTATTGCAAGCAGATCTGGCTCAGGCGAAACGCGAAAAAGCTCGGCGTCCACAACCCTATGCATCGTGTAGGTTTCACCTGCAACTGTGCCGGTTACCTCGCAATTTGCGACATAGGTTCCCGGGAGAAATCTACAGTCAAATTCGAACCGTACGTGGCGCGTTGTCGTCTTCGATACCGACCTCAACTGCGATCCGGGTGTACGATTGCTATTGGCGCCTCCAAGGCCAACACCATTGAGCAACTTGATGAACATTCCAAACCCAACATTGTTGGCTTCTGCCGAGAAATCTACAAAGTATTCAAATACATAGCGTTTTCCAAGCTGTAGAGTGTTCACACGCTCTCCAGCGAATGTGAGAATCCGAATATCACGGATACGGGCACCCCGTTCTTCCAGATGTATAACTGATTGCGACACAAGTGTCGGATCAAAGTGCTCTGCATATTTGACCATTTGAACTTGATCTTGAATTTGAGGCAGCGAAGGTCCAGCCTCTTGGCCAGAGTTTGGCAACGAATCCGTGGTTATCTCGTCCCCATCGGCAGCCGGGGTTGTTTGTTGAACCAATATCCCCGTTTGAGCGGGATTCAGATCTGGCATTCCTACAATGGCCGCGCGGACCTCGCCGGCCGCCTGGGTACTCGCATTCACCAGTCGCTGGTATTGGTTGACCACCGCCTTCGAGGGCCCTTCGAATATCTTCTCGCCAGCATCAATCAGCATGGCTCGCGTGCACAATTGAACGATCGTCGATGCGCCGTGGCTGACGAACAGGATGGTGCCTCCCCTGTCCTTGATCTGCTCGATGCGGGTGAAGCATTTGCGTTGGAACGCCTCGTCGCCCACGGCAAGCGCTTCGTCCACCACCAGAATATCCGGGTCGACATTGATCGCGGTGGCAAATGCTAGCCGCACATACATGCCTGAAGAATAGGTCCTCACCGGCTGATCAATGAAGGGGCCGATGTCGGCGAAGCGTGCAATGTCGTCGAAGCGCCACTCCATCTCCTTGTGCGGCACGCCAAGGATGGAAGCATTGAGGAAGACGTTCTCGCGACCAGTGAACTCGGGATTGAAGCCGGCGCCAAGTTCGAGCAGTGCGGCGACGCGACCGTTGACCTCGACCGAACCGCTGGTCGGCTGCAGCGTGCCGCAGACAATCTGCAACAGGGTCGACTTGCCGGAGCCGTTGCGACCGATGATGCCGACTGTCTCGCCATGACCGATCTCGAACGAGACACCTGACAAGGCAGCGAAATCGCGAAAATAGCGGCGCGGCGGACGACCGACCAGCCGCTCAAGCCGCGGCACCACCATCTGCTTGAAGCGATCCTCCGGCCGCTCGAACATGACATAGTGTTTCGACACATCGCGCACGCGGATGGCGACATCCGAACCGTGGTCGCCACCTTCTACGCCCGATTTATCAGAGAACATCGGCAAAGCCCCTGCGGGTCTTCTGGAAAAATTCATAACCTAGAAACGCTACCGCGGCCGACACCAGTGAGTAATAGCCAAGCGCTGTCCAGTTCGGCTGTATACCGAAGATGACCACATCACGAAAACTCTCGACGGGAATCGCGAGCGGGTTGAGCGAAAGCCAAGGTTGCAGCCATGTCGGCAGCGACGTCCTCTGAAAGAACACCGGCGATAAGAACATCGTCGCCGTCACCAGCGGCGCCACGATCTGGCTCATGTCGCGAAAATAGACGCCAACCGATGCTAACATCCAGGCGATGCCGAGCACGAGAACAATCAGCGGTGCGAACACTACCGGCGCCAATACCACCGTCAGCGGGATTTTGCCGAACACGATGTAGGCAAAAACGAGCAGCACCAGAAGGCTGACGGCCGCATGGAACAAGGCCGCGCCGGCCGAAACCACGGGCAAGATCTGGATCGGGAAGATAATCTTCTTGACGTAGTTGACGTTGGCGACAATTAGCCCGGACGCCAGCGACACCACCTCTGCAAAAAACTGGAATACGATCAGTCCGCAAAACAAGATGACCGCAAACTCGCCGGTCGAATGCGTGGCATTCTGCTGGTCAGGGGTCGTCCAGTGCGATTTCAACACCACGCCGAAAACGAATGTGTAGACGGCCAGCATGAACAGCGGATTGAGGAGCGACCATAAAAGACCGAGCACCGAACCACGGTACCGCCCGGCGATCTCGCGACGGATGAGAGAGAGAATCAATGTCATGACGTCCTTTTTTCATCTCCCTCCTGGCGACCAGAAGGTCCCTAAAGCCAGCGAACTGTTGTGCTCGTTCAGGTCGGGAACAGTAAGCCCATGTCCCCAGCTTTCCTGATAACCCAAGCCGCCCACGACGCTTTAACAACCGCGTCACAATACAGGCACGTCGTTCTCGACTGAGGAATACCTATGGATTTCCTGTCCTTGAAGGATGACGCTCGATGCAACAAAACCTTGGCTCCGCGCGATCGGGCAGAACGTCCTCTCGATCGCATGGGCGAGGGTGCCGTCTTGCTGACCGTTTTCCATTTCGAAAGTGAGGCTCGCTTCGGGAATCACTCTCAAAGGCGCAAGTGCCTGCGGCACAAACCAAAACATCGAACCGGCAAAAAATCCCAGCTCAAAATTCTCGTCGGAATCGAAAATAGTCATCTCTTGGAGCAACCGGCGCATCGTCTGACGATTTGCACCCCAGAACCGATCATTGGTTAGATAATATCGATGTGGGCCGACGATGCCGACTTCGCCGGTTCTGAGCAATTTTATGGATCTTAGTACCGTCAATGAATCGCCTGCAACAGACCGGTACAACCTATCTCTCCAAACGACTCCATTGGCGCTATACGTACTCATCTTGGAATGGATTTTTAAGACCGCTTTATATCGGTCAAGCACACCGCTTCGATAAACCGAAATGAACGGACCAACATCCCGACCTCTATTCTCCGAGCAGTAAATTGAAATGCTCTGAGCCAAACAGCAGAATGTTGAGAATATCTTTGGGCAGTCGGCTTCAGCCGAAGTCGTCACATAGAGATCGAATGGAGCAACAATGTTTTGTAACAATCGATGAATATCATCGATCATTTCAATATAGTAAAGATGTAGGACTACCGCGACATCAACCTGCCCAGCCCTCGTCTTCCGCCACTGCGCCAATTTTGCTGACGGAATAGGTCTTCTATCAATCTTAAGGGCAGAAAGGTTGTCACTCCCACGCGCATAGCTAGCTCGGCTACGTCCAACCATTTCTTGTACCGAACCAAGGCGCTCTCTCTCGCAAAATTCATCGACGAAACCCAAGTCGATTTGATGGGGGTTCTCCCTTAAAACCTCAAGCTTCACATAGCCCAATTCGCGTGCAACAAGCCCCGCCAGATGGTGCACGGGATTAAAGTTCTGAATTGGCGGCGTTGCACTAGAAACGACATCTAGCTTGTCGGCATACTGCTTCTTGTCGCCTTCGCTCCAGCCATGGCTAGCGTCTTCAATTTGCTCAAGGGACGGCTGTAAGAGAGTTGTAACCACAGCATCATTACGTCTTAGCTCCGAGGATAAACCGAGCTCAAACTTCAGAATTGTGTCGATTTTTGAGTTAGTTGGCTCTATACTGTTCATGAATGCTATAAACCAAGGTCGCCTAAGAATACTCGATCCTAAAAATAACAAATACGACTGAACATGCCAAGAAAACTGCAAAGACTCGGTCGCCCCAACCACATCATGGGCAGAACCCAACTCGGACATCCTACTTAACGCACGCCTAAAAACATCGCGTGATAGGATTACAAAGCTGGAATTTATCAGCAATATGTTGCCGACTTCCCAATTTTCTAACGCGTAAGTCAATCCAACGCGGTAGCTATAGAAATCATATCCAAAATTAGGGCGCCTTATTATTGTGAGATTAGGTAAGTTTTCTATCAGATCGAGAGCAATTTTGCTAGTCGTCACAAGAACGACTCTGTCAAAGAACCCACAGAGAGAACTCAATAGGTCAAAAAAATTGGGTTCGACGCGATCATTTACATCGAAGTGAGCAACAACGGCTACGCTATCCACTGTAACCACGTCCCTTCTGCCGCAAACGACGATATAGATATCTGGCCATGGCATGCAGTGTTGGAGACTGTCGAAGTACCGCTGATGCTCTTTCGGCTATTCGGCCGGGAGGTCGAATATTTAGAAAAATCTCCTTAGGTATGGGGGTACTCGAAATCTCCCCGTGGTTGGTCATTGCCACAAGCCGATCGAATAAACGCGATCGAGCTGCATCAATCCCGACAGGTTCGCTGGCTGGGTGAAAGAACTTCCCCCGAAGCGTTTCTTCCAGATATGAGAGGCCCCATTGCTGGTCGGGTTCCAGATAGCACCCTTCACCCCATTCATTCCACGCGTTGACAAAGATAAGGCGATTGTCAGGTTCAGCATGATCCTGCCTGGCTTGAAAGCGTAAGAAGCGAAGCCACTCACCAAATAGTTTAGGCGTTGAGTTAACAATTATCGTCGGGTTGTTCTGTCGGCGCGCAGTATTGTCCCAACCTGGAATGATAGCCCTAAACATTTTGAAGGATGGCCTCAGGCGATTGGCGCTTTGGGCGATCATTTTTCGATAGTCAACGATACCGCCAGAGAAGTTGGGATTTGTAATAGCGGGAAATTCAGACGGGTGATTCTGAGGTCCGTTAAATTTGTGTGGCGGAAACTCGACCAGCGAGTCGGCCCCAACTTCTTCGGGTGCGGATATGTCGTAGAAGTCGACCACGCAAATATGGAGGCCTGGAAATCCATGAGCGGTGACACGATCACGCCATATAGAAAACCAGCGTTGGGGGTTCGGTATCTCTTTGGCCCGATAAACTACCAACAGAGGCGCACCGTCAATTTTGATATATCTTTGGTCACCGAAGTAAGCCAGCATCCCGTCGATAAATGCTTCGGCATCTCCTTCGGCATACTTTTGCTCGAGCAAGACATTTTTCGTGTCGCCATCCCAAGCACGCGTCCAATTTTCATTGGCCCAGCACATGCAAAATTTGAAATCTAAATCACTTTCTAAAAATAGATTGGCAGGCGTTTCCAGTACCCTTCTGCCGCTGAACCAATAGTGATAAAAGCAAAACCCATGCAATCCGTATAGCTTTGCAATTTCCACCTGTTCCCGCATGGTATTCGGGTGGGTAAGATCGTAGTATCCCAAATCACGGGGAATTTTTGGCTGATTGTGGCCAACGAAGTTTGGAGTGGCTCTGGCAACATTTGTCCACTCTGTGAACCCTGGCCCCCACCATTCAGAATTTTCGTCTATTCGATGAAATTGAGGCAGGTAAAAAGCTATTAATTTGGAATCATCTTCTTCGATATTTACTGTTTCTTGCTCTTCCGGAATTTTGGAAAAGGCCTCGAACGAAGCTGAGTGATTGCCGGCTTCGTGTGCGGAACTCGACAATTCGCCGTTTGATCGAATTTCGAGCGCTAGTTTTTCGGTCTTAAAATTCTGTATTTGATAATTTAGATCAAACACAAGGTTTTGATTTTTTTGAAGTTCGCGCGTTAGATAGTTTGATTCCTCCGTCAAACGTAGAAAATCCGCGCGCTCCTCTGTTAGTTGCGCGGCCAACACCTGAACTTCTGAATCTTTTTGCCTTTGCTCAGATGTCAGTCTCGCTATCTCGTCTTCGCGCTGTTCGATTAATTGCCGCTGGGCGGTGTTTTCTCGATTGAGCACCTGAAGACGCGCATCAAGTTCAGGGAAGAATGCATCGCCGAAGACGGGAGCGACCGCATCAAACTCAGCTTTGATGCGGTCCAGAATTGCCATGGCCGTGGCATCATTGGCATGTATCTCCAGAGCCTTGAGTGCAGAGTAAGCATCTTTCACCCAGTTCCCGATGCGCTCGTCCGCCAAGAGCATGCCGTCACTCGCTACGTGGTGCTGGTGATCGGTTGAAATATGGGCGTCGACTTCAGCGGCGGCTTCCTCGATTGGCCGTGGCCAGACAAGATCGAGCGCAGTACCGATCTTTTCTAGGGCCAGTCGCCAATTTTGTACCATCCCCTCGTAGGATACGAACACGCGCGGCGCCCCGCGCGTCGAACACTCGGCTTCCAATTCATGGCGAAGCCAAAGCAGCGCACCGAACCCCAGCGTTGACCCGCCCCGTTTGCCCAGCGAGGCGATGACCGCAAGCGGATTGCGACTTGCAAGCACGTATCGCTGATCGATTTTCATCGACTTCAAGACGTCCGCATACAGCGGCACGAAACGCGAGATGCGCGGCTCCTTAAGCACCAGGAGCGGTGCGTTGCCATATTCCTCGTCGATCAACCGTGCGATCTCGGCCCGATAGAGTCGGGCACGCGCCTTCGACAGGTCGCTCAGATCGAAAGCCCGCCAGTCATCCCATCGGCTGCCAGCCTCGGCCAGCATCCGGTCATGGAGTTCCATAAGCCGCAGCGGCTCCCAGTGGCCTGTTTCGTTGGTTGGATTGGCGCCGAGCATATTCTTCGGTAACCCGGCGCCGAGCAGGCTGATGGCCCTGGTCAGTGCACTGGTGCCGGAACGGTGCATGCCGAGCACCATAATACAGGTGCGCTTGGCGGCGGTCGGTTTGGCTTTGGCTCGCGCCTTCGCCGCTGCTTTGTCGGCGGCACGTGGCGCGGGCGTCGCACTACGCAAATTTTCCGGAGATGGTTGCTTGTTCATGCTGTCAATGTCTGTCTCGTCTCTCCGATCAGAAGACGACGGACCACCTCTTTCGTCGATTCTCGCCATTCCGGCGCCGTCCATCCGAACTCGGACGTGAATTTCGTCCTCGCTAGGCGAGAATTCGCCGGGCGCTGCGCCTTGGTCGGATAATCCACAGTGGCGATATCCCTCACCCGCGCATAGGGGCCACCAAACGCCTGGCTTGTGTCCAGGATATGACGGGCAAAGCCGCTCCAGTTGGTCTCGCCGGTTCCAGCCAGATGATAGACACCGTATGAGGCAAAGTCCTTGTTTCCATGCAGCATCGCCGCGACATGCAAGATCGCGTCAGAGATATCAAGCGCCGAAGTGGGATTTCCCCACTGGTCGGCCACCACCGCTAACTCGTCGCGATCGGCAGCGAGGCGCAGCATCGTCTTGACAAAATTCCTGCCAAACGGGCTGTAGACCCATGCCGTGCGCAGGATGAGATGGCGCGGATTGGCCTTGGCGACCGCCTGCTCGCCGGCGAGCTTCGAGGCGCCGTACACGCTGCGCGGAGCGGGCTCGTCTTCTTCTACATAAGCCCCCTCGCCGCTCCCATCGAAGACATAATCGGTCGACAGATGGATCACCGGTGCACCGATCCGTGCTGCAGCCGCGGCGACATGGCCGGCGCCGATGCCGTTAACGGCGAAGGCAAGGTCCGGTTCGTCCTCAGCCTGGTCGACGGCGGTGTAAGCGGCGGCGGACACGACCAGGTCGGGTCGGGTAGCCACAAGCGCCCGTTCGATCGTCTCCGGCTTCGCCAGATCGAGTTCAGGCCTGCCGAGGGTGACGACCTCGACATCCGGGTGCGTGCGCGCACGCTCGACAAGGCTGCTGACAACCTGGCCCTCGCGTCCGGTGACGACAAGCCTCACGCGGCGCCCTTCCGCGCTTCGCCCAACCGCTCGCCGGCGTACTGCTCGCGTCGGATCGGACCCCACCACCACTCGTTCTGAAGATACCAGTCCACCGTCCTGGCGAGGCCGCTGTCGAAGGTCTCGCGCGGCGTCCAGCCGAGATCACGCTCGATCTTCGAAGCGTCGATTGCGTAGCGCCGGTCATGGCCCGGGCGGTCGGCGACGAAGGTGATGAGATCGCGATAGCGTCGGCCGGCAGAACGCGGCCGCCTGCTGTCGAGGATGTCGCAGATCGCCTCGACCACCGCCAGATTGGTACGTTCCGAGCCGCCGCCGATATTGTAGCTCTCGCCAACCGCCCCCTGGGTCGCGACCATCGCCAAGGCGCGCGCATGGTCCTCGACGAAAAGCCAGTCGCGCACGTTCGCGCCGGCGCCATAGACCGGCAACGGTTTTTCGTCGAGCGCGTTCAATATGACGAGCGGGATCAGCTTTTCGGGGAAATGGAACGGACCGTAATTGTTCGAACAGTTCGACAGGACGACCGGTAGGCCGTAGGTGTCATGCCATGCACGCACCAAATGGTCGGATGCGGCCTTCGACGCCGAATAGGGCGAAGACGGTGCATAGGGCGACTGTTCGGTGAAGATGCCGTTGTCGAAGGGCAGATCGCCGAACACCTCGTCGGTCGAAACATGATGGAAACGAAAACGGCTTTTCTTCTCGTCGGGAAGTCTGCGCCAATATTCCAGGGCCGAATTGAGCATTCGGTAAGTTCCCACGATGTTGGTCTCGATGAACGCGCCCGGCCCGTCGATCGACCGGTCGACATGGCTTTCGGCGGCAAGATGCATGATGACGTCGATGTCGTCGTGGTGCAGCACTTCCAGAATCGTCCTGTCGTCACAGATATCGGCGTGCACGAATCTGTAGTTGTGCGCGTTTTCGATCGGCCGCAACGAGGCGAGGTTTCCCGCATAGGTGAGCTTGTCGATGTTGGTCACCCGGTAGGCCGGATTGCCGCACAAATGCCGGCACACCGCCGAGCCGATGAAGCCGGCACCTCCAGTCACCAGAAAATTCATGCCGCTCTCCTCACGTAAACGTCTTTCACACAAACACCTCGGCGGCGGCGAGCGGCGGCGCCTTGAGGTCCTTGTCCGAAAGTTGAAATCCGCCTGATAGCGATGGCCATTCGACGCCGATGGCGGGATCGTCGAAACGGATCGATCGGTCATGTTCCGGCGAATAGGTGTCGGTGACCTTATACAGCACCTCGGTGTCCGGCACGAGCGTGACGAAACCGTGCGCAAAGCCTTGCGGCACCAAAATTTGATTGCCTTTTTCGGCGGAGATATCGAGGGCCACCCATTTTCCGAATGTCTTCGAACTGCGGCGAATATCGACCGCAACGTCAAGAATCCTGCCGCGGATAACGCGCAGCAGCTTGTCCTGGGCACGCGGGGGAAGCTGATAGTGAAGCCCCCTCAACACACCCGCGGCAGCGGAATAGGAGTGGTTGTCCTGCACGAAACGCAGATCGATACCGGCGTCTGAAAACCGCTCGACGTTGTAGGTCTCGACAAAGAACCCCCGCGTGTCGCCGAACCGCTTCGGGATGATCTCCAGCACGCCGTCGAGGCCGAGGGGCCTGATCTCCAACACCTAGTTCTCCGTCAACTCGATGACGCGCTTGCGCAAATAGGCGGCATATTCATTCTTTCCCAGGCGGGTGGCGCGCTGCAGAACCTTGTCCGCCGTCAGCCAGCCCTGCTCGAAGGCGATTTCTTCCGGGCAGGCAACCTTGATACCTTGACGATGCTCGATCGTGCGCACGAAGGAAGAGGCTTCATGCAGGCTGTCATGGGTGCCGGTGTCGAGCCACGCATAGCCGCGGCCGAGTTGGTGAACCTGCAACTGCCCGCGTTCCAGGTATACGTTGTTGACCGCCGTGATCTCGAGCTCGCCACGGGCAGAGGGCCGGATCGTCGGGGCTATATTCACGACATCATTGTCGTAAAAATAGAGGCCGGTGATGGCCCAATTCGACTTCGGTGCCTGCGGTTTTTCCTCGATCGTCAAAGCGGAGCCGCTGATCTTGTCGAACGAAACCACGCCATAGCGTTGCGGATCCTCGACATGGTAGGCGAACACCGAGGCGCCGCTTTTGCGCGAAGCTGCCGTCCGGCAGAGCTGCGACAGCCCTTCGCCGAAATAGATGTTATCGCCGAGGATCATCGAGACGCTGTCATTGCCGATGAAGTCACGGCCAATGATGAAGGCTTCAGCAAGGCCGTTGGGATGCGGCTGCTCAGCATAGGACAGATCAAGCCCGAACTCTGAGCCGTCGCCGAGCAGATCCCGAAAAACCGGCAGGTCGCGCGGGGTCGAGATGACCAGAACCTCGCGGATTCCCGCCAGCATCAGGACGCTCAGCGGATAGTAGATCATCGGCTTGTCGTATATCGGCAGGATTTGCTTAGAGACCGCCAGTGTCAGCGGATAGAGCCGGGTTCCGCTGCCCCCAGCCAAGATAATGCCTTTCAACAAGCTCTCCTAAAAACCGCCTTCGCTCCCCAGCCGACGCAACTTATTCGTGTTTATGTTTCGCGCGTTCGTGCTTATGTTTCACGCGGCGGCTTGTCAATCTTGGCTTGCGTTGGGACGAAGTTTCGATTGGAACAAACAATTTGTCACCGTTGTGGTCGATCTCGATCAATTCGTTCTTCTGGGCCAAACGGTCTGAAAATCCCTTATGGAAGATGATGGCGTTCATAAAGGCAAACGTCATTGCAAGCGCTTCGGTCCGCAACGGATAATCAACCAGTGAATGGATGAGAAGAAAAGACACCGAGAGAAACGCCGCCTTTTGAAGTGGGTCGCGGCGAATTCTAGTAAACGCCATCAAAAGAATTACGAAATAAAGCACCATCAGCAGAATGGCGAGAGCTCCACCTTCGAAGGCTATTTCAAGATACTCATTATGGGCGTGATTGACGTATTGCTTAAAAATCATCTCTTCTTTTTCGTATATCTGATAAGCCTTTTGAAAATTCCCAAACCCAACGCCAGTAGCCCAATTCTCTTTGATTCCTTCGACAGTGGTACGCGCAAATTCTCCTCGCCCGAAATCCGGATCAACCGCCTCGGCATCGATCTTTGTCCACGCGCCCATGGTGTAGACCGAAAGCGCAATGAAAATCAGCAGGATGCCGAATCCACTCGCCTTGGAACGCGCTGAAAGAAAGACGATGGACAGTACGGTGATCGCCAGTCCAATCAGAACACCGGCGCGCGAACCGGCGGCCAAAAGAAGCAGCAAAAGCGTGACCAGCCCGAGCGATCCGGACAAAAGATGTCCGCGGAACAGACCATAATAAACGACGAAGGGGATAGAAACAAAAAGTAATGCCGCAAAATGATTCTCGTTGGCAAAAAGCCCGGCGTTGATCGTGAAAGGCAACAATCCCTCTATGGCGATGTCGTCGGAGAGCGAATATTGAATCGCGCCTGCCAAGCCGTTACAGATAACACCCATAAAAAAGAACGGCAGAAGCCCGTGCACCTGCTCGACGCGCAAACGCAATACGCTCAAAAAAAATGCCGCCGCCGCCACCAGATACAACAGACATTCAATCGTCCGTCCAACTCCGACGCTGACGAAGCGAAAACGAGTTTCTCCAACCAGCCCGGAATCTGCGAGCAACAGCTCTGGTCGCAATCCACTGAAAATCGCCGCAGGCAGCGGGACAATTTGCAAAATCACCAACGCCACAGCGAAGATAAGCAGCCACAGAACAGAATGGGGGACCCTCTGGCCAGAGGTCTGTGAAAAGACAGCCGCCGCCGAGACAATTGCCGCGATCTCAATCAGCGTGTCCGTATAGAGGCCGTTTGCAGTGCCACCGCCGAACAAAAGCGATATAAACAGAACCGATCCGAGGAGATATTTATCCCATTCCGATGGCCGGTCGCTCAAGATGAAAGTCTCTCGATGCTCAATTTGTGCATTATCAACGTACCGACATATCGAAAGCGCCAGCTCTCGGCGATGGCGGCAGTTTCCAGCTTCAACAATTGCATGGGGCACCCAGCCGGTCCAACCGAAAAATCCTGACTGAGCGCTTGGCGGTTGTATGTACCCTCCGGAATATTGAGACGCGCTATTTCGCCGGTCGGCCCCACACATCTGATCGACCAGAACAACTCCTTTGGCAGCTTCAAGTTTCTCGCAGACGCAGCGAGAGAAATTTTATAGGAGCCTGGAGGCAGTTCTATATATTGCTGAAGAGCTGTGTTCTTGACGGGCGTGTTTAGGAAGCGGACCGTCGCTCCACCCTCACCTTCGACCGCATCTTGAGATGATAGAAACGTAACTTCCAGGCCCGACTGATTGCCGACCTGCCAGTCAAAAGGCTTACCGCTGGACACAGGCTCAAATGTGCTGTTGAAAATGTACCCGCCCAGCTTTCGTTCTTGATCGGACAGGCTGAAAAGAAACAACCGATACGCTTGTTCATATTCTTTCTGTCGAATATGGCCGGAGATCACATAGGACAATTCGCTTGAGTTTGGTGGCACGCTTGACCCAATCAAATCGAGCAGCAGCCGATTTGCGAAATCGAGCCCGTCGGGCGTTTTGCCCAGCTCGACCAACAGCTTGGCTCTCCAGGGCGGCGCGGCCCTGATGGCCGCCAGTACAGCCTGGTATCCATCGGGGTTCGAGAGGATTGTCGGCAGCCCCTCGGCGATCGCCGGAAATTGATCTGGCCATCGCCGCAGCAAAATATCGATCTCGCCAACAGCCTTTGACAGATCGCCTGTTTCGATCGAGCGGCCGATCGACCTCTGGAGCGCGTGGATTTCAGTCTTGGATAAATTTCGAGCCTGATCGAAAAATTCATAGGCTTGGACTTTGTCACCTTGTCGGTACTTGATCTCGCCGATCAGGCTGTAGAGACGTGCGTCCGCAAGGTCAAAGCGAAGCGCGCTTTCGGCCTTGGCAAGCAATGCGTCGAGATCGGGAGCGGTGCTTGTATCGTTCAGGTCGTTGGTAATTTCGCCTATCAGGGCATTGACGTTCAGCGGATCCAGCGCAAGGGAAACGGTTGGCGTTTCGGTTTCAAGAAATCGACTTAGCCCGATCGACGAAGCCGCCAACACCAGAACGGATGCGACGAACCAAACGCCTGAACGCCGGAGATTTTGCATAAGCGGGCTGGTCTGCTCCGTCATCGACTTTGCCCTCAATTTTCGGGGTACCCGTGCCGTAGTCGTAATACTGATAGTTCATATACTTGTAGCCGTAGTTGTAATCGAACTTGTTCACTGCAAACTTCGACATCGCCGCTCCGACCACGTTCGCGCCGGCAGCTCGCAGGCGTTTCAACGCCGTCTTCGCCGACTTGCGCGTCACCTGATTGGTAGAGATGACCATCAATGTGCCCTCGGCAAGCCGGCTGAGGATGGGCGCATCTGAAAGGCCGACGACCGGTGGGGCATCGATTATGACAAGATCGAAGCGCTTGCCGAGATTCGTGATGATCAGTGCCATCTTCGGTGAAGAAAGCAGGTCAGCGGGGTTCGGCGGGATCGTTCCAGAGGTCAGAACGGTCACATTAGGATATTTCGTCGCCCTGAAAATGCTTGCCAGATCTTCCTTGCGGACGGTGTTCGTCAGGAGGTTGCTCAGTCCGATTGTGTTGTCGAGACCAAACAGCCGATGAAGATTGGGCTTTCGAAGATCGCCGTCGACAATGAGAACCCTTGCACCGAGCGCCGCAAAATCCTGCCCGAGCTTGAACGAGGTGGTCGACTTGCCTTCCGAGGGTTCCGAACTCGTGACCAGCAGCGATCGCGGCGCACCTTCGGCGCCGGAGAACTGCAACGACGTTCGAAGCGAACGGTAGGCTTCGGATAGTCCGGATTTCTGATCGGCGATGCTGGCTATGAGTTCCCGGTCATCGACAAGCGGCAAGATGCCGAGCATCGCCAATCCCAATTCCTTTTCGACCTGCTCAGGATTGGTGAAGGTGTTGTTCAACAACTCGATGATATAGATAATTGACGCGCTCAGAGCCATGAAAAGAAACAGAGCGATTGCAAGACTAATTGTCAATCGTGGAGAATAAGGGCTGCCAGGCTGTGCTGCGAAATCCACGATTGCGGCACTTTGTGACTTGAGCTCTGAGCTGACGCCAACCTCGTTCAGCTTGGTAATAAGGCTGTCATACTGAGACCTATTGGAATCAACCTCGCGCTTCAGGATCGTGTATTTGATATTTTTGTCGTTGAAGATAACCTGCTGCATCTCCATCTCGGCGAGCTTTGACTTGAGGTCGGCTTCCTTGTTCTGAGCTTCCTGGTATTTCTGTCGCAGCGAATCGGTTATAGTCAAAACGCCATTGTTATAAAGCCGTTGCAGCTCCTTGATCTGCGACTGAAGCTGCTGCATTTCCGGAAAACCGGGTTTCAATATGCCCAATTTTTGTTGATACTGGCTGGTCAAATCGGCCAGTTTATCGCTGAGCTTCTGCAGACCTTCGCTTTCCAAGACCGGGCCAAGGCTCGCGCCGCGACCTTTGTCGATTTGTTCCACCACCCGGCCGGCATCGAGACGTTCCTGGATTGCTGTCGCGAGCGCCGTGTTCAAAGCCTCGATGTTCGATCCAATCAGCGACTTTTCGTCGCCGGTTATGGTGATGCCTACATCCTTTGCGTAAGCGACGAGTTCCTCCTCCGACTTCTGCAGCTTTTGCTTGACCTGCAAAACCTGTTCCTGAATGAATTGCCGTGCCAGGTCTGAGGTTTCGCTCGTCTGATCGAGGCGCTGGTCGATAAAACTCTGCGCAACCTGATTGGCTATATCACTTGCATATTTCGGTTTCTGGTCGGCAAACGTAATCGACAGCAGGCTGGTGTTGGGGACCAAATTGACTGTGAGGTCACCTCGAACGCGACCGATTGCAATCTGCTCACGTTCCTCCGGGGTTGTCTCTTCAATGGAAGGCGATTTGGAAATTCCGAACGCACGATAGAAAATATTGCTAAGCGAGAAGTTCGGGGTCGGAAACAGGAAATCCGGCTTTTCGCTAAGCCCTAGTTGGAAAACCACGCGCTGCGCCAAAGCCCGGCTTTTCAGCTTTTCCCGGGCGGTTTCAAAGACCAGATAGGCGTCGCTGGCTTCAGAAACCACTTCAATGTCCTTGAAGACCTTGGCCGAAGGAACCAGCACTTCCAATTGTGCTGTTGCCCGATATTTTGGCGTCTGCATCATGGTAACGATGACGCCGGCGACAAGCCCGCCGGCTACCATCATGACGATCAGCCACCGATACTGGACAACGTAAAAAAGCAGCTTGAGCGGATTGAAGCCTTCGTCCTGCTCCGAGTAATCGCGGCCGTAGGGGCTATAGTTGTGCGCGCCGTCATAATACAGGTCGGCGGACAGGGCTTGGCCGTGTCCTGGGCCTGCAATTTGATGCTGTCTGTTACGATCGAGCATGGTGCGACATGATCCTGGGGTTTGTCTGTGTTCCGAAAATTCCGACCAGCTGCAATTTATAGTCCCGGGACCACCGCAAGTCTCGCTGCGCTTGATGCAACTCCGAGAGCGTCTTTGAGATTGTTCATCGCAATTTTCGATTTCGAGGCGAAGACGACAACCTTGTCACCACCGTAGATGCGTGGATTGCGGCTCTTGCCAGCACGAATCTCCTCCACATTGTAATTTGCGACCAACGTGTTTGGGCCAATAGTGCGGTAGACAAAGACCTTTTTTGCATCTCCAACATTATTAAACCCTCCGGCAAGGGCGATCGCATCGATGAGAGAAGAATTGCTCGATACCGGAAAGATACCGGCCCTGGCAACTTCGCCGTCGACGGTAATGCGCTGTCCGATCGATTCCTTGACGAAAACCGACACATCGGGCGACTGCAGATAGTTGGCGCCGTATGCCGTTTCGATTTCCTGCTCCAACTGACGGACGGTCTTTCCCGCCGCGGCGACGGTGCCGATAAGTGGAAGCGAAATTTGCCCGCCGGCGTCGACTTGAACGGTTCTGTTCAGATTGTCGACCTGGAACACATTCACCTCGAGCACGTCGTTCGGAGACAAAGGCTGCTCGCTGCCGTTCTGGGTGTTTTGCGGCGCAGGCAGGTCCTTTACGACCTGCAGGGCACCGCCGCCCGAAAGCGGCGCAGAGGTTGAAGTCAATTGCAGCGCATCGACCGAAGCCGGTGTCGTTGACGAGGTGCTTGTGCAGGCAGACATCGTGAGCGAAGCGAGCAAGACACACATCGTGCCCATACAGCCTTTTGCGAAATGAAAAACGCCCATCACGCCGTCCCACCCTTCAACAAGCGACCCAATCCCGCAAAGCGACCGACGTTGCCGGGGCTTGGTTTTTTTGCGTGTGCCTTTCCGACCGGCTCGAGGTGCCGATTCGCCAATATTTCGCCTGGACGTTTGAACACCATATTGCGGGCCTCATCTTCCCCACATCGCTTCGCGGCAGCAGCGACTGCCTGCGAGAGCCCAGGACGCCGGCGAGTGGCGCCATGAGTGTCGGATGCGATAATATCTACCCTGCCTTCGTCAATCAGCTTTTCCGAATAGTAAAGTGCCGTGCGCCCAAAAGCACCAACAATCGAGTCTGCCGTAAGCTGAACAAGGCAGCCCATTGCATTCAACCTCTCGACAACGTCGTAATTTGCCTTGATCCAGGTCAGCCGCTCAGGATGGGTAAGAATCGGGACGAACCCGGCATTTACGAGACGTAGAGCAAGATCTTCCAGCCTTGGCGGTAAAACGTGATGCGGCGGTTCGAATAGAAAATAGCGAGACCTGTTTAACGTCGGCACATCGCCGAGAGCCAATTGCTCCGGAAGATCGGGCGCTACATGAACGTCGGCGCCGACATAAAGAGCGAGCGGTATTTCGGCCCGGCGCAGCGCCTGCTCCAGCCCTTGAACAGCTCGGGCAATATTTGCTGATCCGTTTTCATACATGCCTGGCACGATATGAGGCGTGCACGCCATATGGGTCGTTCCGTCTGCCACGGCCAGCCGCGCCATTTCCAGCGATTCAGCAAGACTGCGCGAGCCGTCATCAAGACCGGGCAAGATATGGGAATGCAGGTCGATCATTGACGTTTGTGGCCGCACTGAAGCAACGTGACATTTTCTCCCGGATAATAGGCAAATGCGCCACCCGCACGATAGCGAATGACGCATTTATCAAATTCATGCAATGCTTTAGCTGCCAGATTCAAGCCATTCGCCGACGGCGCTGCCGTCATCGTGCAAGCGAATGATCAGCGTTGCCGCGCCACCTGTCACGGTGCGAGTTCGCCCAAGACGAACCGCACCCAGCTCCAACTCAAGCAATAGAGCGGTATGGTTGACGAGTTTCATAAATACCCCGGCTCCAGCCGGCGCGCTAAGCCCAAGGCACAGAGGGCACCGGCGACACAATCGCAGCAGAGGCCGTCACATGCCTTTGCTGCGATTGTCCTGTTGCGCCTAACGGCTCACGCCGTCGTCGTCATCCTGCGTTGCGGCCAGAATACCGGCGGCGGCAGCCATACCACCGAAAATGAATAGCGGAGTGTTGGACCGGTTGCCGCCCGGGGGAATCTGACCCGTATACTCAGAGCTAACGGCGGCAGCCGTCTGCTCGGAGCCCACAACTTTCAGGCAGATATTGTTCTCGACACGAGAAATGTCGAGGCTTGAATTAGCCGGCACATCCAGATTGCAGCCACCGACCTTGACGGAAGCCGATCCCCTGGCTCCGACCACTACGCGGCTGCCGAAATCCAGCGCATTTCCCGCTTTGGCCGGGCCATAGCCGGCGGCTTGCGAAACCATTACGTCACCATTGGCGTGCCCGATGGAACCAATCGAATTCGCCGCTCCCTGGTAAGGGGTCGTACAGGTGCATGGCGTGTCCTGAGCGAAAGACGAAACCGAGCCGAAGCCGATTGAGGCGACAAATCCGGCCAACGCAATTTTTACAGTAAGGTTCATTCGTTTCGATCCTTTTTTCCCGCCGTACCTCGTCCCGCCCAAGTACCAAGGTATTGAACAAGCGCGTAACAGCTTTTTGCTTTGATTCCAACCTGCTTCGCAGGTGCGAGATGACTTTTTGGTTCCGCTGTGTTTCATCGGACACACTCACGTGGCAGATTTGAATTTAGCATTCTAGCGCCGGCCCATCTGGAAATTGTCGGAAAGTCAGGTCTATTTCTTGGGCCCTGATGACCGCCAATCGCGCCGTGCTTCGTACAGGGATTATGAGTCGACTCTGTTTGACTTGGGGGCGTCATCGCACATCCTGCCTTTCGTTTTATGACAGTCGCGATCCATGGGAATGCGAGGGGCAGTTAGGGAACCCGTGAGCTACGAACCCGACAAGCAAGATTTGTAGATCGGACCTGCCTGCGCAGGCTGACCGCACAAGATGCCGTTCTCGGCAAGCTTCGCCGCCAAATCCGTGCCATCGGACGTGAGGCATTGCACAACGATGGCATCACCAAACTTTGAGGCGACATTGCCGTCGCAAGGCGTCCCCGTGCCGACCGGTTTGCAGGTCAGGGCGAGCCCTTGGTAATCCCGGCGCGCCGCCTCCGTTACCATCGCACGCATAGATCGCGGCTTGGTAAACGCCACGCCGCACAACACAATCTTGCGGCCACCGACGCGAAGATCATCGACCGCCTGGATGGAAAGCTTGCCATCAAACGGCTCAAGCGCCGCTTGCGGCCTAGGGGGTTGCGAACGAACAGGCGTCCCTTTTTTCACGATGATGGCAAAGAAGCCAATCGCAAACGCCAAGGCAACGAGTGCCAGCAAGCCTATTTTCTTGAACGACAAAAATTCTCACTCCCGCCGTGGCCAAGCACGCGTCTCTCCGTCAATCGCTCTACCGAGATTCGCCGACCGTGCTGTCGAGATACTGGGTCAGCGCACAGACCAGATGGTAGAAGATGCTTGCCGGTACATCGCTCGCCAGCGAGCGCCCCCGCTCGTCGATGCGGTCTATCCACAGGCCGAGCGGCGCCGGATTGATGTGCCAACGGAACAGGCGACCGACACGTGCTTCGATCTCCGGCTTGAGGTCGGGACCGCCCGAACCGTCCAGTGCAATCGCTGCTTTGATTGCTTCGGCCTGCGGCCAACTGCGCGAGACAAGGTCGAGCGGCAGGCCTTGCCGCGAGACGGCGCCATAGGCGAGGCCGGTGGCGCGATTGAGGCCGTTGGCGATGGCCGAGGCATAGAGCTTTCTGGCAAAGCTGGTTAGTTCGCTCTGGCCGGTGCGCCCTGCGAAGTCGACCAGCAGCGAAGCCCATTCGAAATGGTGGCCGGGTTCCGTCCATCCGCCTTTCTCGCCCTCCGCCGGGCTCCACTCGGCGTCGAAATATTCGCCCAACGTCCAGCTTTCCGGATCGAAGAAATGGCTGCGAAACAGATCGACGATGCGCGCGGCGCGGCGAAGATAGGCGAGATCGCCGGTCGCTTGATGCCAGGCCAGGAAAGCCTCGAGCAGATGCATGTGTGGGTTGGAGCGGCGTTCGCCCGCGCCGCTCGACGTTTCGAGAAAGCCGGTCATGCGGTGATCCTCGAGATGCGCGTCGAGAAACGAAAACGTTTCTTCGCCAAGCCGCAATGCATCGGCATTGCCGACCATATGGGCATGCGCCAGCGCAAGGAGCACGCAGGAATGATCGTAGGCATCCTCTGTGGCATCGGCGACCGTGCCATCGACATTAAGCGTGCGCACCCAGCCGCCATTGTCGGTGCGGCCGTTCCTGTTCATGAATTCGATGCCGTGGCTGATCAACCTGTCGGCGGGCCCATCCCAGCCGCGCGCCTTGGCGACAGCGAAGGCGTAGACTTGCCTGGCCATGGTGCGCATGCGCTTAGGCTTCATCAGCGGTGTGGCGTCAAAGCCGAGTGCCTCGTGGAAACCGCCATGGCGCTCGTCGACACCGACCGTGGACCATAGCGGCACCGTCTCTTCAAACAGCCAGTGGTGAACGCGGCGCCGCCAAGCGCCGCTTTCGATCACGCGGTCGTCGGCGGGCGTGAACCTGGTTTCAAGCCGACCGCTCTTTTCGAGCTGCTCTACAATCTTCTTGACGTTCTGGCTGCGGCTGACCGGGGCGACGAAGGTGGCGTCGGCGGTCGAGACGATGGCAACGTCCTTCAGGCCGATGGCCGACAGCAAGCGACTGTCGCTGCGGATGTAGGAGTTCTCGCAGTCGATGGCGACGACGTCGCCGACGATGACGTTGCCCTCTTCGTCGGAGGGACCGACATCGAGCAGTGATTGCCAGGAACCGAGATCGTTCCAGCGGAAGCCGGCCGGTACCATGGCGATGTGACTGGCGCGCTCCATGATCGCGTAGTCGATCGACGTCGAGGGAATGGCGGCGTAGAGCTCCAGAGGCATATAGAGACCGGAAAGATCTGATGTCGCTGCCTGGTAGGCAATTTCGGTGGCATTCCATATCTCGGGCTCGAAAGCCGTGAAAGCGTCGCGCATGGCGCTGGCACGAAACAGGAAGATGCCAGTGTTCCAGTAGAAGTTACCGGCCGCCAGATAGCTTTGCGCGGTCGCGAGGTCCGGTTTCTCGACAAAACGCGAGACATCGCAGATGCCATCCTTCTCGCCGGCGACCTCGATATAGCCGTAGCCGGTCTCCGGCTGGCTAGGCTTGATGCCGAACACCACCAGCCGGCCCGCGCGCGCCGCACCGGCGCCGTTTTCCACGCTCTGCCAGAATTGCCGTGCGGTAGTGATCTCATGATCGGACGGCACCACCAGCACCAGGCTGTCGCCATATTCGGACAAGGTGCGCAGCGTCGCCAAGGCAACGGCGGCGGCAGTGTTGCGGCCGGTCGGCTCGAACAAGGGGCCGCCGCCGGAAAGGTCGAGGCCGGCGAGGTCGGCATGGACGCGGTCGGCGTGCCGCTCCGAGGCAATCAGGAAAATCGGCGTTTCACCATCCGGCCGCGCCGTCAACCGGCGCAACGTCTTGGCCAGCATCGAGCCATCGCCCGAAAAGTCATGGAACTGCTTGGGATTGTCCTCGCGCGACAGCGGCCACAGCCGTGAGCCAACGCCGCCGCTCATGACAAAACTGACGATCCGTTCGGTCATTGGGTGACACCTCTGACATTTTCAAACAAAGCAAGGAGCGCTGCCGCGTAGTCTCGGCGGCGCATTTGTTGCCGACCCTGCAGCACGGCGACACTATCGCGGGCTAAGCGTGGGCGCTGCCCGGCCTCCAGGAGTCGCTGCGCCAGCGCTTCTGCACTATCGGGTGCGAAGAAGAGCGATTCCGGCGCCTGCTCGCGATGCAGCGGAATGTCGGACAGCAGCATCGGCGTTCCCAGCGACTTCGCTTCCTCGACCGTGGTTGACCACCCCTCGAAGTGCGAAGGGTTCAGGAGATAGTCCGCGGCTCCGATCAGGGCGACGACATCGTCATAGGGAATCAATCCGAGGTGTCGAAAATGGCTTCCGAGCCGGTGCGTTTCCGCAAGCTCCATCATGCGCTTGAACAATGTCGGGTCGCGCGGATCGGTGGTGCGCCCCGTGAGGATTATCGGCGGCAAGGAGTCCAGCGCCCCCATTTGGCCTATATGCCTCAACGCCTCTATGACCAGCCTATGGTTCTTGTGGATCCAAAACTGGTTGGGGAGGAAGAAGAAACGCGCAGGCAGACCATGTGCCTGTCGCGCCTCATCGGCGCGCGCCAGGATGGCACCGGGATCGAGGTCGATAGCGAAACGCACGACAGCGGTCTTGTTGCGCGAGGCTGGATAGAATGTTTCGCAGTCCGCCAGCGCATCCCCACTCGATAGCATTATCGTACGATTTCCGGACGTCTGCAGGCGATAGCCGAGATCCCTGCGCCACCAGGCGCTACGCGGAAAGAGTTGCGGCAGGCGCCGGTGCTGGAAATCCGGGATCCAGGAAACAACCGGTACTGGAAACCGGTTCCCGAACCACTGGGCGACTTCAAAGACAACATCGATGCCTTGCGCAGCGACAAGGTCCGCGAAGGCACGATCCCTTCCGCCAGCAAGTGCGATCAGCCCTCGCCTGCCGAGCCCGGCGCCCATGACCCGGTCATCAATAATAGCGGGTGCAGCCAACATATGATCGAAGGACGCGCCAATGCTTGAATGCTGCTCGGGTGTAAGAAACAGTTTCGCCTGCACCTTACCACGCAGCTCGGAGGCGATAACGCTCAACATGTTGCGTAGATAGGATTCGCCGCCTGACCAAGTTCCGCGGCCGATGAGAGTGAAACCGACGGTAATCAAGGCGCGGCGCGCCGCTGACGACCGACAGGCTCGGCGAGAACGTCGGCGCGATACCAATCGACGTAGCCTGCAATACCCTTGCTGAGCGGCACCTGCAACTGAAGCCCCTCCGGGACGCCGGACGGATCCGAGATCAGATTGACAGGGTCGCCCCGCCGGGACTCACCAGAAAACGAGAGGCGATGGTTCCCTCCCCAGGCCTTCAAAATCATGCTGGAAATCGTGCTGACGGACGCAGCTGCGCCCGCACCGCCATTATAGATGGCGAAGCGCGGTTCGCCGGCAGGCAAAATGCGATGGATCAAACGCACGACATCCGAGACATGGTGCCAATCCCTCATTTCCGTACCCGTGCCGCCAAGCACAATGTCGGTTTCGCCTGCCGCGAGCCTGCCGCAGAGATCCCAGAGCAGCTGCTTGCGCAATCCTTCGCCATAGACCGAAAAGAGGCGAGCCACCGAGACCGGCTGGCCGTATGCGGCACAATATGACCGGCCAAGCTCCTCGACCATGCGTTTGTGATAGCCATACGGAGAATAGGGATCGAGCGCCGCGTCGACCCTGATCGAACCGGCATGCCCGCCGCCATAGACCGCAGCCGAGGATGCAAGAACGACAGGTGCATCGGGTGCGTGGCGGCGCAAGAAATCAAGCACACGAGCCGCAGAGACAACACTTTGTTCAAAGTCCTTCAGGGGATCGGCAATTGACTGGCCGACCGTTGCGCCACCCGCCAAATGATACACGGCTGCTGGGCGGCCATGCGCCGCCAGAGCCGCATCCAGCGTTTCCACGGTCACCCCGCCCGAAAGAAAGGCGCCGTGGGTTGCCATAGCAAACTCGGGTGCTTCTTTTCGACCGAAGCCAATGACGTGGCAGCCCTTTTGAGCAAGGAAACGAGCGAGGTGCAGGCCGATAAAACCGCCGGCTCCAGTCACCCAGACAGGCTTAGCCTCTTGTGATTGTGTCAAGAAATCAGTCCTTCCCGTGCTTATGGCAAAGGAAAGAGACCAGGCGCCCGGGCCGGCGGTCAACCGACGCGGCGACCCTGGCGACGACACCAAAGGGAACAGGCGAAAGAGCCAGGCGAACAACCGGGGAGAACGGGCCAAAGATTTTGGCGAGCCTCTCGCGAATCTCAGATGGTGTCATTGGGTCATAATTCACGACGGACTGGAATGAGTTCAATTCGCGGTCGATCGTCAGCCCGGCCTCCTGGATTGCAGCGCGGTAGGCCGCCAGCGTAAAGGCGTTCTCTCCACCATAGAGGTGATGAAGCGGGTGAGCGCGCAGAAAAGGCTCGAGTTGCTGCGGCCCGGAGACAACATGGTCGCGCAACGACAGGATCGTCGCGCCTTCGCGAGAGAGACGCGCCATTTCGCGGCAGAAAGCCGGAAGGTCATGGGCGTGATGAAGCACCTGCCGTGCGACGACCAAATCATAGCCTGCCGCGGATAACGGGATCGCCTCACCGAACGCTTCGATCACGTCGATCGGCGTGCCTGTCCTTTCGGCAAGAGTCCGGATCGCAGCGGCGCCTACGAGTGCGCTCGGATCGGGCTCGACAGCGGTTACGGACCACCCCTCGCGCGCCAAGGCATAGGAGAGAATGCCGTTGCCGGCGCCAAGATCGAGAGCACGGCCCGCCTTGCGCGGGATCATGCTGCGAACCGCGTCGAACTCCGCGCTTTGGTGATAGCGCTGTGCGGCCACAACCGGATCGTCAAAATAGGCGGCGCGGGCGAGCTCTTTCATCGAAGGCTCGCTCATGCACCAGCGGACGGCGTCTTCCCAATTCATGGCCGCTTCAGGCATCGAGAGAACCCAAATGCTGGATCATCCGCGCCGGATTTCCGGCGACAACTGCGTAAGGCGGCATGTTCTTGGTCACAACAATCTCGCTCTCTCGCCAGATTTCTCAGATTGCCCGAGACGACCACCGCCAAGGCTTAGCTTAACGAGTGGGATAGCGCTTCGGTCATAGGCCCGCATGCTTCGCCCGTCCACCATCCCAGGCGGATAATTTCCAGCGTCGATCACGCTTTAGTTAGGAGGTTGTTCGAGACGTCCAGCTAAGCTACCGTTTCGAGACTCGTCAAGTTCAGATCACGAGAATTCGACCCGCGCCAATATCGGAAGCGCAAACTCACCCGTTGCGGACTACGGATAGCGAGCATCATGTTTTTCAAGACAATATTCTGCATAATATGCCTTCTAACGTCTTGGCCGGCGATAGCGCAGACGCAGGCTCCGTTCAGGCTTTTCGAGGCTATGAACTTCGCCGGCGGGCCCGATTTTCGTTCGTTCGGCTTCGAGTACCTGAGGATCGTGGACCCTCATGTTCTGGGACCGGACGTTCCCGACGCTGGCCAAGTGCAGCAAGCGCTGGCAATGCCGAGGAGTAACGAATATCTGAATATCGACATTGAAAGCTGGCCCTTGGAGGGCCCGGATCAAGCGTCGTCCATCGCGAAATATCAGAAGACGCTCAGCGCCTTCAGAAAGTCAGACCCGAGCGTCAAGCTCGGCCTTTATGCTGTCTTGCCGCTCAGGGATCATTGGAGAGCGATCGGCCACCAGGGCGCCGTTGCACTGGACGATTGGAAGCAGCAAAACACCAAGATCGGGTCCGCCCTCGTCCCTTATGTCGATGCGCTATTTCCCTCCCTGTATACATTTTACGGCGACAAGGACGCCTGGGTGGCCTATGCACGGGCCAATATCGGGGAAGCACGAAGGATTTCACAAGGGAAGCCGGTCTACTGCTTTCTGTGGCCGCAGTTTCATAAGACCATGGCCTTTCTGCCAGGCGATCTCTGGTATACCCAACTGGACACTTGCAGGAAGCTGGCTGACGGTATCGTTCTATGGGGTACCATCGGCAGCAATTCCCCTTATCGGCCAGCGAAATGGGATGAAAAAGCGGAGTGGTGGCAAGCTACCTTGAGATTCCTGAACGAGCTTGACAAGGCTCCATAGTGGCGGGTCAACGTATCGCCGGCTCATGTCCGGTGCATACCGGTTTTCGAGCGGGCTATGGCGTCCGGTTATCCGGCCCTGATGGGTGCTCCAAACCGGGCATATGAGCGCGACATCATGCGTCGGTGTGCCCACAAATCAAACGACCTCATGGCGTTGACGCGGAAGATCATGACCGTAACGACAATCCAAAGGAACGCTGCACCCCAGAGCGATCCGGAAAATTGGGCTCCGACGATGGCTTGCGTGGTCAAAAGCGGCAGGAGCGCCAAGCGCCTGTCGGCCAAAAACTTTACCGCCTTTGCTACCTTCACGAAAACCGGAACGAATATCGCCATGCCGAGAAGCCCCATGGCTTGAAGGATCTCCATGAACATATTGTGCGGATATCCGTACAAAGGCAGTTGCGTCCCGTATCCAAACAATGGGTTTTGCTGAAAGAGCTCCCACGACAATGCAATCGATCCAAGACGGCTCGTTGTTGAAGTGTCTTTTCCAATCGCCGTCAAATGGAACTTATCCAGCAACGGCGTTATGTCCGTGACCGCCAACACCAACACTGCGCCCGTAAGAAACAACAGACACATCATCATGGTCATGAATTTGGGACGGAGCATGGGAAGCAAAATGGCGCAACATGCCAAGGCGACAATCGGACCGCGAGCAGCAGCCAGATAAATGGCGGCTGCCGAGGTGACGATTACAGCAACAATTGCGATCTTCAGAATTTTTCTTTGGGGAATTCTTATCAGCGTGTACGAGGCGATAAGTGTAGTCACACCGGCGTGACCAATGGAAATAGGGTTCAACCGCGCGAAATGGACTCGGTCCGTACTATCGATCAGCACGGCATTGGAGCCACTATATTGAAGCCAAACGATGCCCGCCACGCTCAATGCCCCAACAGCAAAAAGAGCCCACGCCACGTTGATCTCCGACCATCTGTTCGTCGACAGGCCCAGAAAAGCCGCGGGCACGATCGAAGTGATGATGGCAAATACAAGATCGTCCCTCGCCTTAGCGATCTCGGAAGCGTCAATGCCAAGCTTCAGCAGGTAAAGTCCGACGAAAGACAATAACCATACGTCCCCGAACCGCCAGGCTTTCTGCCGGTCTGAAAACAAAAAAGACAGCCCACAGAGGCAAACTACCAGAAGCCGAAAGGCGATCGAAAGCCTCTCATCTTCTCGTCCGGTCACAGATGAAAGGAGCCCGACCAACGGATAACCGGCAAGCGCCAGAGCAAAGCTCCACGCCCACAAATCCTTGTAAATCGGGACGGGTTTGCTGACATGCATAACGATAATGGCACCTTTGAAACAGCAAGATCGATACCATGTCTCTTCCAGTCAAGACAATGGGTTGGCGCTGGCCACCCAATGCGCGTCGCCCAAAAGCCCGCTCTCGGGTCATAGCCGCTGCACACAGAGCGTCCCATCGCTATTGATCGCTAAACGACGGAATCCTCCGCTATGTCAGTTCGAGAAACCGCTCAAATTGTCGCTGCTTGCTGTATTCTTCACGGATTGCGCGGTGACCGGCCCAACCGATCCCGTCCCAGTTCCCGCTGTCCAATTGCCGTGCGATTTTTTCTGATGCGTCCTGCGGGTGCTCATAAACTGCCATGGTTTGCCCATCGTACATCGGCGCTGGATAGTTACCGGAATCGGAAACCAGCAGAGCCCCGGCACCCAAGGTTTCGAAACAGCGCATATTGCCACGGTCAGGGCCTGCCATGTCGATTGAGGCGTTGACCACGACCTTGGCTCTTCCAAGCTGCGCGTACATAGAGCGACCGAATACGGGAGGCGCACTGACCTCGCGGATCGCAGGCGGGCGCCGCACCGCTCTCAGGGGACCGAACCAGCCAAGCGGCGTTTCGGCCAGCGGTGTATAGCGTGATAGATCCAAATGGAAAACAACCCGGCGGCGGCTGGAAAGACCTGCAACAGCTTCCAATATCTGCCGCCGGCGCTGGTGATGGCGACTGTAACCACCGAAGAACAGGACATCGATGTCCCTGTCCCGATTTGCGGCGACGGTATCGAGCTCCGGATCATGAGCGGGGAAAAAGTGAGCCGTCCTGGCGCCCTGCTCCTCCCAAAGTTGTCGCATGGACGGAAAATTGCAAAGCACGAGATCATAACCTGAAAAGTCAATCTTGCCTGGTGCGGCGCGCCAGGCAATCTTTCGTTTCACATGTCCTGGCAAGCGGCGCACAAAGGTGGCGTCGTAGCGAAATGGATCGAGATTGTAGAAGACATCTGTCTTGTGGTGCTCGATCTGAGCAAGCAGAATGTCGGCCAGCGGCGTATCTTGGCCCAGCCCGTTTTCGCGCGCCCAAGCCCGCTGCAGTGATTCGTCGTCGCCGTTCGTAAAGAATGCCTCCGGGCTACGCCCGAGTATCGGCAAGAGAATGTGTGCCGCCCCGTAGCGATCGTTCAGAAACACTTCCTTCTGCTGCTCGAATCCCCTGGCCTGCCCGACGAGGTCAGCAAGCCGGGGCCGATAGCTTGGGTTGAGCCCAGAATTTTGAAAAAGTCGCATGGCCTCGTTCTTACTGGTGAGTGGGTTTTGTAGCGCTGATGACGAAGCCGGAACAGAACATGCGCCAGTTCAGGGCCGCGCAAAGATTCTCGAACAGAGCGACGGAAAGATAGGCGGGTAAAAAGAACGCAAAGTAATCGCTGGCGCGGTAAAATGACATGACGTCGACCCGCTCAAATCCTTGGCCGCTAAACAGCTTCGCCATGTCCGAAGGAGAGCAATGGTCAAAAAAGGCCGGGTAGCCGGTAACACCGACGGCAGACGGCCTAAGGTGCGGGATCAGCCATTTTTGCATAACCGGTCCGACGAGCCGCAATGCCACCGAATAGGGGTGCCATTTCGATGGGATGTAGTGGTGCATCACGCCCCCCGGCCGTAGCGCCAAAAACATCGAACGCGCCGCCGCCTTGTTGTCCGGTATATGCTCCATCAATGTGATCGAAATCAGCATGCCGGCCTCGACATCGACTGGCCGCTCAATCGACTGGACGACAAATCGATCATAGATGCGATAGCAGTCTGGCTTCTCCTCGATGTCGAGCCCGATATAGGTAAAATCAGCACTCCGCTTGAGGAGTGGCCGGTCAATCCCGCCGACTTCGAGGATCGCCGACGGCCTTAGGCGCGCAACATCGTCAGCGATACGCCGTTCAAGTTCTTCCTTGTAGGATGGCGCACCGAAGATTCGGGGAAAACGGCGTTCGAGCCATGCTGCAGCATTCCTGTTCCAGCCAATAAATGTCTTGAGAATCACCGTATCCCTTTTCTGCCAATCGGTCGTACCGCGGATAGCTGCTTCCTAGTGGATATGGCATAGCCAGCTGCACCACGAGATTCGCCCCATTTCTCCAACCCGATGAAGGTGGCGCCTCTCGCGCAATTCGATTTCTGGATGCCGGTCAAGAATGAAACGAAGCGTTGTCGTGTCTCTCTTCTGTGCGCCGGATGACGAAATCGAGCCTGACAGCTCTCGGCGACACCGGTTGCAGGCACAATATTCGGCGGTCCTGTATTTTTAGCCTCCCCCCGAAGACGGTGGGGCTGATACTTTTTCGGCTATTAGAAGATAACCCATCGGCATGCTCTCGCGAGTCGCAAGCCCCAATTTCTTGACAGGCGGCAATGCCCGCATCAGGCTGGTCAGCCAATAGACCGAACTGGCAATCCGGGGCCGAGACGCCACCGCCTTCGTGGCAAGATCGGAAATAACATCTGTGACGCCGCCGTAGGACGACAACTCGATTGTGCTTAGGCCCGCCTTCATCGTCATCCGCTCCAAGGCGAAGCGGGTGTAGCGATGATAATCGTGGGGAACCTCGTGCAGCCAGTAAAAAAACGGCACGCCGATTATCAACTTACCACCAGGCCTCAAAGCCCGGGCTGCACTGTCGAACAAGGCCTGCGGCGTATGCAGATGTTCGATAACGTCGCTGGCGATGACCGTGTCGAAACTCCCTTGCTCCAGGACCAATTGCTCGTTGAGGTCCGCGAAAAGGTCGACGTAGGCGGCGCCATGGGTGCTGCCCGGCCAATCGACACAGAAGACATCACTGACATGCTCGCGATAGATCCCGTAAAGCGGAACGGCACCACAGCCCAAATCGACAAGACGACCCTTGGCATGAGTAGCGATCGCCGCGGCATAGACGGACGCCAATCGATCGGCGATCAATCGCGACCGCGCCGGTACCTCCTTGCGGTTCGAGCGCCAAACGCCCTTGCCGGTCCGTTCGAACTTAGTAGGCTTCCACTGCTCGGCATTCTTCATTGAACCTGGCCCTCAGCGAAGTCGAGAGGTTCCGCAATTGTCGGCAGCATCATGGCGTGTCGAAGGCGATCGCGCGTGTGCCGTTGGGTGAAATGATCCAGCACGCGCTGGCGCCCGGCATCCCCCATCTTGGCAGCACGGTGAGGCTCTGCCAGGAGACTAGCAAGCGCCTCTGCCATGCTTTCGATATCGTGTTCTTCCACAAGTATGCCAGTCTTACCATCGACAACGGCCTCTGGAATGCCGCTGTGACGTGTCGCCACAACGGGAAGCGCGCTCGCCATGGCCTCCAGGATCGATACCGGCAGGCCTTCCATATCTCCATTGCGAGCCGTCACTGAATGCTGCACGAAAATAGCAGCGTCCTGCATCATGCCCTGAACATATTCTATGCTTCGAGAGCCGTGAAAAATGACACGATCCGACAAATTCTCCTGCTCCACCAACGCCTTGGATCGCGCCATCAAGGGCCCATCCCCAACGAAATCGAGCTGCGCCTCGGGAAACTTTGAAGCGATCCGGGCGAACGCCTCGATCGCGAGGTGCGGTGATTTCTTTTCAACGAACCGCCCAACGAAAAGGAGCCGACCGCTTTCGCGCTTCGATGGTGTGAAGCGCTCGGGCAAAACTCCACACGGACTGACGTGGAGTTTCTCATTCGGACAGCCGATTTGACTCAGACGGTCGGCGATGAAACGCGATGGCGTGATGATGCCGTCAACAATGGCGAACAGACGCCGGTAGCGACGTCGCCATAGTTGCTTCCTGGGCATCACGGTTGAATCCGCCCCATGGGCGTGGGCGTACAACCGCACGCCGGCGCGGCGACAAGCGGGAGCGAACAGCGCGCCCATCGTAAGATACTCGACAAGGGCGGCATCCACCTTGTGGGCCTTCAAGAATTCGACAACCCGGTCCTCATCGCTCCGCGACATTCCCTCACGCACATACGCAAGCCAGCCCAGACGCGCCACATTGACAATGCGGCTGTGTAGTCGGCTAAGCGGTGACAGCCGCGGGACCCCGGAAAGAACTGGATAACCGAATTGATCGGCACCATCGGGCTCCTGACAGATGAGCACAGTCCTGCCGGGCGCGAGATGGCGAACATGATCACGGATAAATGTTTCAGAAGGCGTGTTGAAGAATTGCGAAATGACAGCAATCATGGGGATACTGCCTCCATCTGCAACTCCACCGGTGCAAATCTGTTTTTGAGAATACCAACCGTGGATAAAGCACTGTCGCGGAGCGCAAGGGTTCCCCGCAGCGATCTTTCCGCTATCGATTCCTGGTTTTGCCACCAGCGCTCAGCGAGATTGCGAAAACCATCCGGCTCAATCTTATCGATGAAAGTAACGTAGTCCTCCAAATCAAGTGATCGAAAAAGATCTGCTGTTTTCCTCTCATAGCAAATCGGCAAGACTGGAAGGCCGCGACACAAACTCAGAATGCACATGTGCATGCGTGTGCATATGGCGCCATCGAATTCGCCAATTTTACGAAGCAATGTTTCGGTGTCCCTGAACTGCAAATCAATGACTACGCTGTTTCGCACGTGCTCCGGCAGATACTTCAAGACGTCGCGCGCCGCGTCCGAGTCGTTGAAGCGATACTCGGGAATCCCTTGGCAGGTCGAAATAAATGTCACTTCGGCCCCGACTTCTTCCACGAACCACGCGGTCGCTCGGGCTACCGATTGATGGTATTTCGCGCGGCCGACCTCAGAATCTCGTTCCCCAAAATCCGCCCACGGCCGAACTGAAACGGCGATTCTCGGCCGCCGTCCCGGCTTCGCAACCTGCGACGCTGCGCGCCGTCTCTCGATCTCGTCCTGGTCCGTCAGAATGAATACGCAGTCTGCCACTTCCTCAATATTATCCGCATGTCCGACAAGCTCTTTCGCGAAAGCCATGGATTTCCGGTCTCTGACCAGTATGAGAGGGCTTTTTCTCAGAATCTCCGCAAGTCGGTGAAAAATGCGATCGTCGCCGAATGGACCCATCGATTGCGTAAAAAAAATGGGCGGCTTTCCAAGATAGACGTCTCTCTCATATTCCGGCAGCCGATGGGAAACCGACCCTCGGTGTTTCTTTGAAAGGTACGTGCCGCCGGTCGAAATAATGAGATCTGCCGCAATGTACTCTCGTAAGGCTCGAGCAACTTGGCCTCCGTACCCAAGGTATTTCAACCAGCTCAAATGCCGCTCTATAAAGATCATGGCGATCAGAATTGAATAAACTGAATTTAATTCCAGCCGTCCCTTTGTCAGCCTATTCAGCAACCTAATATATTTGCTCTTGTGAAGCTGTGCAGAAGGAAAGCAAACAAAGGTGTTTCCCGGATAGTACCGTTTGGCGACCTGCGCATCCATGTCCGCAAAAACGATCTCGATATCGTCTCCGAACGCGGCTTTAAGAATCCGTTTTGTCGCGACCTGGATCGCAGCGTCTCCGCCGTTCAAAAAAACCGTGGTTTCGACGATGATTTTCAATGCTTTAGATCCTCTGGATGGACGTCTTTGTCTAGAAAGAGCCGCATGTCCTCCCACATGGAACCGGCGAAACGATATGGAGCAACAACAAAAGCTCCATAGATTAACATCGTGCTGATAGTCTTTAAGACGAGGCCGCCCTCGGTCAGCATAGACAGGGCGTTAAATGAAGTTCCGACCGACTCCCCGAGAATAAAGAGCGCGACGATCGCAATATAAGAAAAGAAGAATAGGCTCGATGCCTTCACAAGATCCTTGAATCTCAGCTCTGTACCTCTTGTCGCATAAAGCCAGAGTACCGGGGTGAACACCCAAGACGTTATGCACCACGCGACAGCGACTCCCGGAGCCCCCCATTGAATGGCGAACAGGAAGAGCGCAAATCGGATTAACGAAGAGAAGATGGAAAATACAAACAACTCGCGCGCTCGACCCAAAGAGATCAGCGCCCAACCACCAAACTGACCGGAAATACTCGTGATGAGGGACAACGAGAGTATCGCCAAAATAGTACCAGACTTTGACCAGTTTTCTCCATAAACGATCTCTACGATTTCTTGCGCATTGATCGTAATGAGAATGCACAATATCGTGTTTATCATGAGTGTAAGCCGCATGGCGCTGAGATAGGTTCTAGCCCATTTGTCGGGTTGGGTTTGAAGGCGGCTCAGCATCGGAATGATAACCGAGCCAATTGGTCCGCTTATAAGCGTCATCGGCAGCATGAACAGTGAGTAAGCGCGGGTGTAGAATCCGAGTTCGTTGGGACCGGATTTCCAGCCGACCAGCACGTTGTCGGATTGGCGGTTAATGTAGTTTGTGAACTGGGATCCACTGTAATTGATCCCAAAACTAATGGCCGATCGTGCATTCCTCCAATTGGCGACCCTGGTCGGTCGCCAAGGTGACAGTACCCACTGGCCAGTCGTGCCAACAAGAGCCGTCGTGAGCGTCGCCCCGGCGAGCGACCAGTATTCGAAGTGCCAACCCCAGGCCATTGCAACACCGACAGCACATCCACACACGAGGCTGCCAAGATTTACACTATGCAGCGACATCCAACGCATGTGTCGAATTAATAGCGCCTTGTGCTGCGCACCGGCCGCTGTGATCGGGATGGCGATCGCCAGAATTAAGACAAGGTGAAAAACGCGAGGGTCATTGAAAAGCCAGGTCGCGACCGGCGCCATCAGCCACGCCAGCGGCATCAGACCGAAACCGACGCCAAGATTGACGAAAAATAACGCGCTGACGGTGTCGTGATCAACCTCCTTGCGCTGGACAGTCACCATGGACAGACCCAAGTCGGCGAAGACTCCGACAAACGCCGTGACGGACGCCGCCATGGCCACCAGACCGAAGTCATCGGGTTGCAGCAACCGCGCCATTAGCGCCATGTAGCCGACCTGTGTAAGAAGAATCAAAGCCTGAGCGCAGAGGGCTATGACCCCCCCAGATGCCGTGCGTCTCCCGAGATCGCGCGTCAGATGCTCGCTGCTTAGCACAGAGCTTTTTGACGTATCAGAACGACCGGACGGAGCCTTCGTCACAATGGCATTCCAGCGCGCTCTCGTCGGTTGGTCACAGGCCCATGCACGTAGCTATTTGGCACCTGTCGCCATCTTCGGCGCTCGCTCTTTCCAGCGTCGTGAAATGCCATGATCATGCGAGACGTTATCCAACGCCCAGAATGGCTCCAACGGCACCCACCTTGAACCTCCTCCCCCCACACAACACCGGCTAACTTGGAAACGACGGCACAGCACGCCTCGACGCGCGAGCAGAACCAGTTACCAAACACGGCGCTGACCGGCGGCATCGCAACTTCGGGCCTCAGACGTCGCGCGGCGAAGACTATGACCAGAAGGCCCAGAACCCGGGCAATGACGTTGTTGGCCGTCATCCAGCCGCCATTGAGGAAATAAGTCGTCATTCAATCGATGCGACGTGCGTGGGCGCCAGGAACCGTATGACCTTGCAAGGCACGCCGGCGGCCAGGCAATCCGGCGGGATGTCGGAAGTGACGACGCTTCCCGCCGCGATGACGGTGCGCGCGCCAATCATTACCCCCTTCAGGACGGTAACGCCCGCGCCCAGCCAAACATCATCTTCGATAACTATCGGCGCGGTTTTGCACGGCATGCCCTCGCGCCGCCGCATAAAGTCTACTGGATGGAAATCTGTGTCATATATATTGCAATTTGCTCCTATAAGTACATTATTTCCAATCGAAATCGACTCTGAGCAGAATATCGCTGCTCCCGATATCCCAGTATTATTACCGATCGTCAGTGTTGCTCCCTGCCCAGCCACCAACTGTGTTGGGTGGTTGATACCGGCCCGATTAAAACGAGAGCTGTTTACGATTGTGACGTTCTCACCAATACGAATTCGACCCCGCGCGCTTAATCCCAATGGGCCAAGTACCACAAAGCCTTTTGGCAAAGGGACCCTGCGGATGCGCAGTTGCAGGCGAACTCTCACAGACCAGTAGAAACGGCATATTATGTTATACAGATGTCCAATTCGTGCGATCATCTGTTCTCTAACAGTTTGTCATAGACTGACATTGTCTTTTCGACACCCGTCTTGCTGCAAAAGTTTGCCTTAGCAAACTCGAGCGAGGCACGCCCCATTTCCGTTCGCTTATCACTATTGCACAAGTCATTAACAGCAGACACAAAGGTATTTGGCTCTTCCCAACTGAACACAGCGCCTGTGTGACCGTCCCTCACTAATTCAACCAAATGTGGAACGTTGGCGACCAAGCCCGGCTTTCCTAACGCGGCACCTTCGAACACACTTCTCGCACTGTGAGGCTCTGTGAAGGGAGCGACCATTACATCCGAAGCCAACATCAAGGGAACCGGATCTTCTACGAAATCCACTGCGACACATCGGGGGCTCCGTCCTGCAGCTTCGTACGCAGCCAAAGCGTAGCCGGTCTTGCTTTTTGGGAATCCGGCAACAACAAATCGAGCAGACGGATGCAACTTTTGCGCGTTCTCGTCGATCAACTTCACTAACTCCAGGGGGCCATTTGACGGAGCAACACGAGCCAAGAATAAGAAAACGATATCGTCAGCATTCCAAGCCTGCATGCGCCTATATTTTTCACCGGATTCAGGATCGGAGTGAAATGCTTCGTCGTCGACGAAATTGTACACAACTGTCCCATCTGCATCTTTGCTTCCGAGCGTCCGCAAACCAGCTTCGTCAATGCTAATAAAGGCATTCACGTGCCTCCTATTAAGGCTGGCCAGCGCTCGGCCCCACCTATTGGAGAGCAGAGGCTCGCGTACATGAGCGATCACCGGCAATTTTGGCGCCGCCATGTGCGCCCCGGCGGCGGCGGCCACTAGACAGGTTGAATTCAGATGCACCAGATCGGGACGAACATCATTAACTAGACGCTTTGCACACCTTACAGTGAGTGGATAGGAAGCGATCGCATAGGCGCGATCTTTTAATGCGTCATTGCGGGCTACTGAGGACCCATTGAACGGCCGTATATCTCTCTCTTCGATGACCTCGGCACCAGCTTCACGAAATAAGGCCTTTACCGCACCATTACCCTCCCGCTTAGGCATAGCTACGATTGGCTGGAATCGCTCGCGATCAAGCCCCTGGATGAGCAAGGAAAGGCTCCGTGGCGCGCCACCCAAGCCCGTCGCATGATGAAAATACAGAACTTTCTTCACTATCGGATACACTCGGAACCGACCACACTTTCGAACCACGCCTTGCAGGCACCCGAAACTGACTGCCAGCGGTACTTGAGGAATATGTGCCTGCGGGTCAAAGGGCCGCTCGGATCTTCTGAATAAAATCAGACCGCCAGCTACCGACGATTTCGCCCAGCCGAACCGCTTTGTCGGACCGACTGTCCGCGACCTTCTCGGATCGATTGGCTGCGGCCGTTGCTATATTGGCGGCAGCGTCACGGGTGTCGCCGTAAATTAGACAGACCGGCGCAACTGCACCTTCTTGTGCGTATTTCTCAAGGTGCGAGCCTTTGCGGATGATCGGACGTGCCCCCAATTGTACGCTTCGTCCGAATATGCCGGAGGCCTGGTCGTAGTCGGGCTCGTAGCAGCACCAGGCGAAATCGCAGGTCTTGTAAAGGCTCAGAAGTTCGTCGTCGGACACGAAACGGTCGACCACCATTCCGCCAGTAGAAATCAGCCGAGCACAATCCCGGCCAGAGGCCGGATCGACGCGGCCGGCAGCCACCACAAAGACATCTTTCGCGAGATCTGGATGGTCGGAGAGGATGTTGACTAAGAATTCGAAGCCCTTCGACTTTCTCACGCTGCCCAGGAAGCACAAAATCGCGCGTCCACCGGCCGCGGCCAACACGTCGCGTGACAGTTGAGACGTTTCGATGGACATCGCGCGGTCATGCATGTCCCACATCTGAGGGTCGTGTACCCATCCGTACGCGACCTGGGCAAATCGACGATCAAATGTGAACGGCAAAATCGTAAAGAGCGACAGGCGAGGCAAATATCGCAAGCACCGGAAAGCCCATCTCTTGAGGCGATAGACGAGCCTCCCGCTCTCGAAACATTGGGACGGCCTGAGAAAAAGCCCAACCGTGCGCCGTCCGATCAGCGATCTTGTCAACGCAACTGCTATAAAACCAGCGTAGTCATCGTCTATGGTGGCGAACAGGAGGTGGCGGGCCCGAACGAGGTCAAGCCACAATCGAGGTCCAATGCGTCCCATTACCGGCTCAAGGTCAAACAGGCTGGCAAAGAGACCCTGGTAGAATTGGCGGTGACCATCGGGCGCAAACACGTGAACGCGATCTCGCCTCACCCCTGCGCCGGCCTTCGCGGCATCAGTTGCCGAAACCACTATTCAGCTTGCTCCGTGCCGGCTTTGCTTGGCAGTGCTGGCACCCTTGACGCCGAAGAACTGCCCAATCTTCCGCATCGGCTTCGCAACAAGCGCGTAGTCGACAGGGCCTGATCCGAGCCAACGGCGGCGGGAGCGCAGCGCTTCCAGATTGTGCCCGATATGGGAACGGAAACTCCTTGTGCTTGCCCCCCCAACCATCATGTCGACAAGGACCTGATCCATTGTAGCGAGCCTAAATCCATGAAGCTCGACGGCCCGCAGCATCCAGTCGTAGTCGGAGGAGACTTTGAGCGCCAGATCGAACGACCCGACCTTTTCGGCAACGCCACGCCGAACATAGAAGGTCGGGTGAGCAGGCATCCAGCCCGAACGAAACCCATCTCGAGGTCTTGGTTCTGCCCGCCAGCGGCGAACCACCCGCTTGCTGTCGTGGTTTTCCACGAAGTCGAGATGGCCGTGGACGATATCGGCGTCAGCGAGCGCCACGCTGATCTTGCCAAGCACAGACCGGTCGTGAAACGCGTCGTCCGCATTGAGGGCCCCGATCGCCTCGCCGCTGCAAAGCGCAAGCCCCTTGTTCAGAGCGTCATACATGCCTCGGTCCGGCTCGCTGACGATCTGCAGTTGTTTGTCCCCATAGGAACGAATGATCGAGAGCGTTTCGTCGGTCGACGCTCCATCGACGACGACCAGTTCCTTGTCCTCATGATCTTGGGCAAAAAAACTGTCAAGCGTATGCCTGATCGTTGCTGCGGAATTCCGGCAGACCGTCAAAACCGAGATTTTCATGTCGACCAGGCCCAAAGTCGCTTACTGCGCCGCAACGCGAATGCGATCCTCGTCCAGGCGCCGGTGCTCCGATTCCCGCTTTACCGTTTCAAGGTCGGACTGAACCATTTCCTGAACCATCGCGTCGAGCGAGGTTGTTGCCCTCCACCCGAGAACGCGCTCCGCTTTCGAGGCGTCGCCGATCAGAAGCTCTACTTCAGTCGGCCTGAAATAGCGCGGATCCACCTCGATCAGGACAGCGCCTGATTTTGCATCTACGCCTTTTTCATCAATCCCGGAACCAACCCACTCGATCTCGGTCCCGACCTCATTGAATGCTAGCTCGACAAAGCGGCGGACCGAATTCTTTACGCCGGTTGCAAGGACGTAGTCGTCTGGCACGTCATGCTGAAGAATTCTCCACATGCCTTCGACGTAGTCGCGAGCGTGCCCCCAATCACGTTCAGCCGACAGATTGCCGAGGTAGAGCTTGTCCTGAAGGCCGAGGCTGATCGCGGCAGCCGCGCGCGTGATCTTGCGGGTAACGAACGTCTCGCCGCGCATCGGGCTCTCGTGATTGAACAGTATGCCGTTGGAGGCATGGATATCGTAAGCTTCGCGGTAGTTCACGGTTATCCAGTAGGCATATATCTTTGCCGCCGCATAAGGCGAGCGCGGATAGAAGGGCGTCGTTTCCTTTTGTGGGATCTCCTGCACCTTACCATAGAGTTCGGAAGTCGATGCCTGATAGAAACGCGTCTTTTTTGTCAGGCCAAGCAGCCGGATGGCTTCCAGAAGGCGTAGCGTACCTATCGCGTCGGCATTCGCCGTATATTCCGCAGTCTCGAAGCTTACCTGGACATGCGATTGTGCGGCGAGATTGTAGATCTCGTCTGGCTGCACTTCCTGGACGATGCGGATGAGGTTGGTCGCGTCGGTCATATCACCATAGTGAAGCGACAGCCTTACGTTCTTTTCGTGCGGATCCTGGTAGAGATTATCGATGCGACCGGTGTTGAACGACGAGGAACGCCGCTTGATGCCGTGGACATCGTAGCCCTTTGCCAGGAGCAGTTCCGCCAGATAGGCGCCATCTTGGCCGGTGATACCGGTAATCAACGCAGTTTTTCGGCTCATTTCGTTCCCTTCGGCAGCTGTAGAAACACAACCATGGCGTTCTTCAGTCAATCGGTGCAGCGTTCGACTGGTGGAACCAGACTGAATTCAACCTGGCTATTATCGGGATCCAAACCCACTTAGCATCGTTTTTAGGGTCCTTAGCACAATAACGATATCGAGCCATGGCGAGAAATTCTTGATGTAATAGAAATCATAGTGCAGCTTCTCGATCTCGTCGTCGTCGTCAGACACATATCCCTGATTCACCTGGGCCCACCCGGAAATTCCTGGACGAACGATATTTCGGTAGCGATAGAACGGCAGCGCCATCGAATAATGAGAAGACAACACCGTCGCTTCGGGGCGGGGCCCAATCCAGCTCATCTCCGAGCGAACGATATTTATCAACTGCGGCAGTTCGTCAATTCGGCTCCTGCGAAGGAAGCGGCCGAGCCGGGTAACCCTGGTATCGCCCGGCCTGGTGACGGCGAGACTGCGAACGTTTGCCGCTTCAGGCGCGCTAACTGTCATCGTCCGAAACTTATAGACCGTAAATGATTTTCCGCCGTAGCCTAGGCGCTCCTGGCGAAATATGGCGGGCCCAGGAGATTCCAGCCTGATCATCAGCGCAATCAACAACAAGAACGGCGCCAGCATAATCAGGGCCAACAGCGCGCAAACCCAGTCGATCACCTGCTTGATCTTGATATAGGCCTGGTTGGGATTAAGCGAACCCAACGTGTTTTCGGACAAATGCTCGATTTCGACGCGACCCGTCAGCGATTCACTGATCTGCTTGACGTGATAGACAGGAACGCCTGCGAGAGCCTGATCGGCGATGTAGCGCTCCCAATCGTCGGATAGCTCGGCACGAAGGTCGGCAACGACTCCGCTCACGCGGTCAATGACCGTCTCGGGGGAGCGGAGCCAATGCCAATTCACGCCGCCAATCTCTTCAAGACGACTGACAGCCCCGCCTGGAACCACGGCGAGACTGTACGGATCCAGGCGCCGGCTCAGGATACTCAAACCGAAATACCAGAAGATTGACAGCGTCAAACTGCCGGCTGCCTGGAAAGCGCTATAGTCAATTCGGAACAGGAAAATCGCCAAATATACAAGTCCGTAGGAAAGCGCAAAAGTCGGCATAATATAACCAGCGGCCGCGACGCCAGGCAGATTTATTATTCGGCGAAAGAAAAAAAATCCCGAAGTATGCGCGACTATTCCGGCGAAAATCGTAATCTGAACGTTTGAGTAATATAATATATTTTGACCTACCAGCATCCTAACCAGCGCAGGAGTCAGAATCGCAAAAGCCAATCCACCGAGAAGTTGAAATCTAATCCGGTGTAGCAGGTGCCGTTGGTTTTGCGGCTTTATGATGGGCGCATTCAATTCAGAGTGCTCTCTAATGGGTTCCCGAGAAACGGCCAGAAAACGTTAGGCATTCCACGCGAAATGCAGAAATTGTCAGGCTCCGTGCCCACGCGCGCAAGGCAACCTTTCGTTCCATCGGAATGCTTAGGCTCCAACAATGGCTACCGCACTCCCGGGTGAAACCCGAGAGCCGACTTTCCAACAGTCTACACCGCATGACCGAGCGACAATTGCGGTTATGCGATCGCGACGAGTTCCCTTGAATCCATGTCAATAGGGATCTCGCCATTCATGATGGCAACCAGAACCCGGGCTCTTCCAGCTGGATCGAGTCGGTCAAGGCGGCCGATCATCTCCGCGAAAGGACCTGAAAGAATCCGAACCGATGCGCCCGCAACGAGGCCTCCGCTGAAATCAAGCAGGCCGTCCCTGCCAGTCAGAGCTATGAACCGCTCCACCAACCCCGACGGGACTGGCAATGGCCGTTCGCCCTGCATGATGAGTGAGCGCACGCCGAACGTTCCATTGACCGAGCGCCACCGCTGCAGCGCGACATCGAGGGAGATGAACATATACCCTGGAAAATAGGCCGCCGGTCGCGTCTCGATGCGCCGGGCATGACGTGTGGTCTTCTCGCAGCGAGGCGTAAACGGGTGAAACCCCTGCACCCGGAGATGCCGTTCGGCGACGTCTTCTTTTCCCGGAAATACGCTGGCGGCATACCAGCGTGCGGCGGTGCCGGTTGCGGGCCGTTGCAACGATACAGTCGCCTTAACAGTTATTTTTTCCGGGCTAATCACACGTCTCGCTCTCGGCGGTTTTCGGCATGGCTGACGGCAAGGGTTACGACAGCGTGAAGATACCAGCAAGCAACCATCTCGCGAGAATCAAGCTTGGTCGAAAAAGTCCTGTTAATTGTCCACTAACTTTGGCTGCACCTAAAAGTCATCGAGCCGCTTTCTTTTTTAGCTATCCAGCAGGGTATCGAGCAATTGCGTCGATATGTAGCTGCTTGGTTACGCTGACTCGCGGCGAACCGCTGGCACTTCTGGTCCTTAATCGGTCGATTTGAACATAGTGTGACGGTTATCGTTAGCAAAGCGTTACCGACCACTTGGCGGCGGCCTGCTTTGACGAGAACTCGCGGCCAGGCCGTCGCTGAAACAGGACCACGCAATCACAGGCCTGTGGTTGCGTGGACTCGATCAGTGCCGCGCCCGATCTATCGACCAGAGTTCAGGAGCGTTTGAGCAGCGACCAGACGGCTGGCACTAGGCTCGCCGCCAGGGCGACCTTGATCAGGTCGCCGACGATGAAGGGCACAACACCGAACTGCCATGATTTTTCCGGGCCGATGAGCAGCGCCAGCCAGGCAAAACCCATCGCCATCATGATGATTTCGGCAACCAGAATCGCATTGAAGAGCTTGACCGGATGGCGATCCCAGCCGCGATCGGCGGCCCAGCCGACGATCGCGGCCATGACCACGAAGCCGGCAAGATAGCCGCCGGTCGAGCCGAGCATGTAGGCGATGCCGATGCCCTTTTCCGGCGTGCCCTGGAAGACTGGGAAGCCCATGGCGCCCTCCGCCATGTAAAGAAGCAGCGTGGCGACGCCGAGGCGCATGCCGAATGCTGCGGCGATCAGAAAGACGGCTAAAGTTTGCATCGAGATGTCGACCGGCCCGAGCAAAACCCTCGTCTTGGCCGACAAGGTCAGCACCAGCGTTCCAACGATCGCAAGCAAAAGCTGGGTCATTAGCCGGGTCGCGCCCTTTTCAGGCAAAGCGAGAGAAACAAGCGGGCGCATCGTCGTTACAATTGCCATGGTCTTCCCCATTTCGGACTGCCGCAGAGCGCGGCCTTGCGTTTTCCTATATTGGCTTCCGTGTTATGCGGCAATCAGTTTTGCCCTCCCCCCAATAAAGGTCACGACATTCACCATGGCGCTGGAATTCGACACACGCTTCGACCCGTCCTACGGCCACAGCGTGACCGTAGCGCCCGACGTGCTTCGGATTACCGCCAAAAACCCCAGCCGGTTCACCTTTTACGGCACCAACAGCTACATCGTCGGGCGCAAGACGCTGGCGGTGATCGATCCGGGACCGGATGACGACGCGCACCTCAAGACACTGATCGAGGTGATCGGAGACAGGCCGGTCAGCCACATTTTTGTCAGCCACACGCATCGCGACCATTCTCCGCTGGCAGCGCGGCTGAAGCAGCATACCGGCGCAATTGTCCTGGCCGAAGGCCCGCATCGCCCGGCGAGGCCGCTGCGCATAGGCGAGGTCAATCCGCTCGACGCCAGCGCCGACATCGCCTTTGCTCCCGACATCACACTGCCCGACGATGAAGTCGTCAACGGCGACGGCTGGGCGATCAGAACAGTGCTGACGCCAGGTCATGCCGCCAATCACGCGGCTTTTGCGCTGGAAGGAACCGGTGTCCTGTTCTCGGCCGATCACGTAATGGCCTGGGCGACCACCATCGTTGCGCCGCCGGATGGCGCGATGGCCGACTATATGGCCTCGCTGGATCGGCTGATCGAGCGCGACGATCGCCTGCTGCTGCCCGGTCATGGCGGGCCGGTGACCGCGCCGCGCAGTTTCATGCACGAGTTGAAGACGCATCGCAGGATGCGCGAACAAGCGATCCTCGAACGGATCAGAAGCGGCGACCGGACGATCAAGGACATGGTCATGGCTATCTATAGCAATACAGATCCGCGCCTTCATGGCGCTGCCGGACTGTCCGTGCTTGCCCATCTGGAGGACCTGGTGGCGCGCGGCCTGGTGAGCACCGACGGCGACCCGGCGATCGACGGCATTTTCGCGCCCGTTGCGTAGGCGCTACTCGGTCGGGGCCGTGCCGACCTGGCCGGCGACCTCCTGATCCAGTTCGGCCAGGAAATCCACGACGCGAACTGCATTGTCGCCAAGGTCGTAGCGGCCGTAACGCGACGCCGAACGCATGTCGACAATGATCGCATCGCCATCGTCGGTCACACGGACAGCGACGTCGGCGGGAAGGCTGAGGATGAAGCTCTTGGCCAGGGCGTTGATCGTCACCTCGCTTTGCCCGATCGCGCGGGGAAACGGCGCCGTAAGCTGCCAATCCCGCCGATCGAGCACGGTTTCGACTGCTTCCAGGACGCGATCGAACGGCAGATTGTAGCTGCGTCCGGTGACAAGCGGATAGGTCTCGGTCTGCAGGCGCTGCTCGCCCGGGGTCGGTGGCGAAAGCGCGTTCATATCCCCGGTCCGGGTGCTGGTGTCGAGCATCGGCGGATCGTCGAAATCCGTCGAGATGTCCCTGAGCGGCGTGTAAGTCGCTGCCCAGTAGGCAGCAATGCCAAAAGGAGCAAGCACCAGCAGTGCCAGCAACGTGCCGACGGTGAGATCGCGACCGCCACGGTCGCCGAAATTCCACAGTCTCGAAAAGGCAAATCCGGCGAACAGCAAGGCAAAAGCAGCAAGCAACGCGACAATGCCAAGCACCCAGAGGAAAGCCGGCGTTTCAACCAGGCCATATCGATGGCCGATAAGAACGGTCAGTAGCAGGACCGCCGAAAAAGCGCCTGTGCGCCGCGACCAGCCGGCCACCTTCGACGTCTGTCGCTCGGGAGTTTCCATTATCCGCACTGCCCCAACCCGAACGGGCGTTTAGAGCCCTTTAGCGGCGGCTTGAAGGCGAAAGACGTCATCTCCGTCAATCCGTCGGCAGGCGATAGTCCCTGAATTGCTGGCGCAGGGTGGTCTTCTGGATCTTGCCGGTGGCGGTGTGGGGAATTTCGCCGACGAAGGCGACGTCGTCCGGCATCCACCACTTCGCCACCTTGCCGTTCATGAAAGCGAGAATATCCGTCTTGGTCGGCTCCCGGCCCGGCTTGCGGACGACGACAAGCAAGGGCCGTTCGCCCCATTTCGAATGTTGGATGCCGATCGCGGCTGCCTCCGCCACATCCGGATGGCCGACCGCGAGATTCTCGAGCTCGATCGTCGAAATCCATTCACCGCCCGATTTGATGACGTCCTTGGCGCGATCGGTGATCTGCATATAGCCGCCCGGGTCGATATGGGCGACGTCACCGGTATCGAACCAGCCTTCTTGATCGAACTGTTCGGATCCGACGCCGCCATAATAGGCGCGCGCGACTGCCGGTCCGCGGACCTTCAAGCGCCCGAATGTCTTGCCGTCCCATGGCTGCTCCTTATTGTCGTCGTCCGTCACCTTCATTTCGACACCGAACGGCGGATAGCCCTGCTTGCTCTGGACGTCGAGCCGGGCTTCGCCCTCGAGCCCGGCACAGCCCGGCTTCATGGTGCACAGGGTGCCGAGCGGCGACATCTCGGTCATGCCCCATGCATGGATGACCTCAACATCGTAATTGTCCTGGAACTTCGCCGTGATCGCGCGCGGGCAGGACGAGCCGCCGATGACGACCCTCTTCAGATAAGGAAGGTTCTTGCCGGTCTCCTCAAGATGCTGGAGCAGCATCAGCCACACTGTCGGCACGGCGGCGCTGAACGTCACCTTTTCGGTGTCGAGCAACTCATAGATCGAGGCGCCGTCCATCTTGCAGCCAGGCATGACCAGCTTGGCGCCGATCATCGGGCCACTCTGGCCAAGGCCCCAGGCGTTGGCGTGGAACATCGGCACGACCGGCAGTATGGTATCGCGCGACGAGAGGCCCATGGCGTCGGGCATCGCGGCGATCATCGCGTGCAGCACGTTCGAGCGATGGCTGTAAAGGACGCCTTTCGGATCGCCTGTCGTGCCCGAGGTGTAGCACATGCCAGCGGCGGTGTTTTCATCGAACGTCTTCCAGGCGAAGGCGCCATCGGCTTCGTCAAGCCACTCCTCATAGGCAACGACGTTCGGCAGCGCCGTTTGCGGCATATGCGCCTTTTCGGTCAGCACGATCACCTTTCTCAGCGATTTGACCGCGCCGGCGATCTTCTCAAGCAGCGGCACGAATGTCAGATCGACGAAGATCGCCTTGTCTTCGGCATTGTTCATGATCCAGACGATCTGCTCGGGAAACAGGCGCGGATTGAGCGTGTGATAGATCGCGCCGACACCCATGATGCCGTACCAGGCTTCGACGTGGCGCGCCGTATTCCAGGCCAATGTGGCGATGCGGTCGCCAAGCCCAAAACCGTCTCGCTCGAGCCGCTGCGCGGCTTTCAAGGCGCGGCGCCGTATTTCGGCGTAAGTGGTCCGGACGATAGGGCCTTCGATCGAACGCGACACGATCTCGCGTTCGCCGTGCTGCCTGGCTGCATTGTCGATGAGCTTGTGGCAAAGCAGCGGCCATTCCTGCATCAGTCCGAGCATTTTTTCCTCCCATTGGTTTTTCGTTCCATTGTGGGGCGAACC
>NZ_RZTI01000209.1:0-6561 GCF_003997275.1 Mesorhizobium sp. M6A.T.Ce.TU.002.03.1.1 | reverse complement strand
CGTTTGATGTCGGAGCTCCACGGCGCCCCCCTCTGTCCTGCCGGACATCTCCCCCACTTGGGGGGAGATCGGCGGCTTCGGCGTCGCCGCCCAATTTGCAATGTTGAAAATTGGCGAAAGCGGAGCCGACAGCCAATCTCCCCCCAAGTGGGGGAGATGTCCGGCAGGACAGAGGGGGGCGTGAAGGAACTCCGGCCTTTGCCTGGCCATTACGAATACATCGGGGCTGCATCGTAATGTGGTCCCTCTTCCTTCGCGACATCCGCCTCAGTATCCGCGCCGGGGGCGGGGCGCTGACCGGCGTGATCTTCTTTCTCGCGGTGATCGCCACGATCCCCTTCGGCGTCGGACCGGACCTCAATCTGCTCGCCCGCATCGGCCCGGCAATCCTGTGGATCGGCGCCTTGCTCGCTTGCCTGCTCGGTCTCGACCGATTGTTCCAGGCCGACCGGGAAGACGGCTCGCTCGATCTTCTGGTGCTCGGCGACGACCGGCACGTGCTGGCGTTGACCGTGCTGACGAAATGCCTGGCGCATTGGGCGGGAAGCGTGCTGCCGCTGGTTATCGCGGCACCCCTGCTTGGCCTGTTCATGAATATGGAGCCGATCGGCATCGGCGCCACGGCGCTGACCCTTTTGGTCGGCACGCCGGCGATCACCTTCATCGGCGCTGCCGGCGCGGCGGTGGCGGTGGCGCTGCCGCGCGGCGGGCTGTTGATCTCGGTGCTGGTATTGCCGCTGACCATTCCGGTGCTGATCTTTGGCGTCTCGGCAAGCTATGGCGCGGTGGCGGACCCCGATCCGTTCCTGCAGCCTTTCCTCATTCTCGCCGCGCTGACCTTGTTTCTTGCCGTGCTGGGGCCGGTTGCAGCGGCGCTGGCGCTGCGTCATGGGGCGGACTAAATTAGACGGCCGCCTGACCTCAAGGGCTGCGGCGCTGCTGTCGATTGCGAAGCCGATAGCGCAAGGTTAAGGAAAGACATGTTCGAACGAAGCGAAATGGTCCGGCGGAAAGGCTTTGCGCCGGCGGAGCGAACCATATGAGCGCGCATGCGCTCTATGTGACCGCCGCCTATGCCATCACGGCCGTAGTTCTGGCCGGGCTGGTCGGCTGGATCCTTCTCGACCAACGGGCACGCAAGCGGGATCTCGCCGAGCTGGAAGCGTCCGGCGTGCGGCGTCGCTCCGACAAGGCGGGGACAAGGAAGCGATGAGCATGGAGGCCAAAACGCCGGCGCGCGGGCGGCGCCTGATCGTGCTTTTGCCGCTGCTGATTTTCCTCGGGCTGGCTGGGCTGTTCCTGACGCAGCTGCTGTCCGGCCGCGACACCTCGGAGGTGCCATCGGCGCTGATCGGCCTGCCGGCGCCGCAGACCAATCTGCCGGCGCTGGAGGGCATGAATTTGCCGGGGCTCGACTCCAAGCAGTTCGCCGGCAAGGTCACGCTGGTCAACGTCTTCGCGTCCTGGTGCGGGCCATGCCGTGACGAACATCCGGTGCTGCTGGCGCTGTCGCAGGACAAGCGCTTCGTCATCGCAGCGCTCAACTACAAGGACCAGCCGGAAAACGCCCGCCGGTTCCTCGGCGATCTCGGCAATCCGTTCCAGGCGATCGGCGTCGACGCGGCAGGGCGCGCGGCGATCGACTGGGGCGTCTACGGCGTGCCGGAAACCTTCGTCGTCGGCAAGGACGGCAATATCGCCTACAAGCATGTCGGCCCGCTGACGCCAGGCTCGGCGCAGACGCTGCTTTTGCCGGAGATCGAGAAGGCGCTGGCCGCGCCGGGCTGAGACGGCGGAAACGCGATGGTCGAACGGGACATTCGCGATCATTTTCTGGCTCAGGCGAAAGCCTGCGATGGACTTGGCTCGCCCTTCACCGCGAATTTATGCCGTGCGTTGGCCAAGGTTCTCGACGCAAACACCAGGACCGGGCAGGCGGTGCTCGGCTGGCCGGGCGACGCGCGCGCCGACGCCCTCGCATTGCGGGTCTGCGGCGCGCTGCATGCGTTGGTCCTGACGGGTGCCAGTGAGCGACTGGCACTGATCTATCCGCCCAACCAGACAAGCGAATCCGAGATCGCGGCGGTGCTGCCGGAGGCAATTGCGCGATCCGACGAGCGGATCGTCGCCGGCCTCGCCGGCGCGCCGCAGACCAATGAAATCGCCCGGTCGGCGATGCTGCTGCCTGGATTTCTGACGGTCGCGCGGGAAACCGGCCTGCCGCTGGATCTGTGCGAGATCGGCGCCAGCGCCGGGCTCAATCTCCTGTTCGACAGCTTTCACTACAGCTACCGCGATGCCGAGTGGGGCGACCCGGCCTCCCCCGCCCGGTTGGCGCCGGAGGCGCGCGGCCGCGCTGTTCCGCTTGGTGGGGCGATCGACGTCCGCTACCGCGCCGGCTGCGACGTCGCGCCGGTGGACGTCGCCGACGCAGCGGCGCGGTTACGGCTTCGGTCTTTTGTCTGGGCCGATCAGGCAGCGCGGCTGGCCCGGCTCGACGCCGCGCTGTCACTTGCCGAAAAATTTCCACCGCTGCTTGTCAAAGCGGACGCGGCGGATTTTGTCGAGAAGGCACTGGCCGCACGGCAGCGGGGCGGCGCCTTCGTGCTCTACCATTCGATCATGTGGCAGTACCTGCCGCGGGCGACCAAGGATGCCATCACCGCTGCGCTGGAGCAGGCGGGCAGACAGGCCACGGCCGCTGCGCCTATCGCAAGGCTGAGGATGGAGCCGCGCGATCCCACAAACAATTGGGCGGTACTCAGCCTCACTCTATGGCCCGGCGGCGAGACACGCCGCTTGGCCCATTGCGATTATCACGGCCGCTGGATCGAATGGATCGGCTAAGCCCGATCAAACAGTTCTGGTTGCGCATGATCTCGTCCGAAAAGTCTGCAACTTTTTGCTGCGCTGACCTTCGGTTCGGGATCATGCGTTCGCCTCAGCCGTAGATCTGCTTGTGGACCTGATAGAGCATTTCGCTGCGGTCGGCGCGCATGTCGGCCAGATCGCGGCTGGAAAAGGAGTCGATTTCGGCGACGAGGCGGTTGTATTGCCGGCGCTTGGCGATGGTGGCGCGAGCGCGGCTCATGAGGCTGTCGAGAATCATAGCGAGGTTCCTTTTGCGCCGCATTGTTGCGGCAGGTTGTTCCTCCCTTGATCTGTATGGAGCATGACATAGTTATGGTGCGTTGCAAAAAGAAGATGTTGCAATGCACCATTGCGCCGGACGCATAGCCGGTTAACGGCGCATGAACCCCGTCATTTGGGCAGGCGGCACTGCCGCAGCTTGCCTCGATGCCTCAAGATGCGGTGAGACTGATATCAGCGATCTTGCCATATTGATCGCCGGCTGGCTTGATCGCGCCGGCATCACCGATTTGCATGACTGGGAGGAAAATCATGGCCGCCGAAGACTACGAGATTCTCGATCCACGTTTTGCGCGGCTGTTCAACAGCAATGCGCAGGTGGAAAAGCTGTTCACCGGATGCCGTTGGGCGGAAGGGCCGGCCTGGTTCGCGGCCGGCCGTTATGTGGTGTGGTCCGACATCCCCAACAACCGCATGCTGCGTTACGACGAGACCGACGGCAGCGTCAGCGTGTTCCGGCAGCCGTCGGGTAATTCCAATGGCAACACCGTTGACCGGCAGGGTCGGCTGGTCACTTGCGAGCATTCGGGCCGGCGGGTCAGCCGCACCGAGCATGACGGCTCAATCACCACCATCGCCGACAAATGGCGCGGCAAGCGGCTGAACTCGCCCAACGATGCAGTGGTCAAGTCCGACGGGTCGATCTGGTTCACCGACCCAACCTACGGCATCGACACGGACTATGAGGGCGACAAGGCCGAGAGCGAGATCGGCGCCTGCCATGTCTACCGGGCCGATCCCGGCACCGGTGAGATCGACGCTGTCATCACCGATATGGTCAGGCCCAACGGGCTTGCCTTCTCGCTCGACGAAAGCAAGCTCTATGTCGTCGATACCGGCCGCACGCACGGCGCGCAGAATCCGGCGCATATGCGGGTGTTCAATGTCGACAAGGGTGGCAAGAAGGTGTCCGGCGAAAAAGTCTTCGCCGACTGCGCGGCCGGCCTGTTCGATGGCTTCAGGCTCGACGATCAAGGTAGGATCTGGACCAGTGCCGCCGACGGCATCCATTGCTACGATCCGGACGGGACGCTGATCGGCAGGATCAAGGTGCCGGAAGTCGTCGCCAATTGCGTGTTCGGCGGCAACAAGCTGAACTGCCTCTACATCGCCGGCACGACCTCACTCTACATGGTCCGGCTGATGGTCAACGGCGCAAAGACATTTTGAGCGGCCGCCAAGCAATATCCCAGGGGAGGGCGCCATGCCATTCGTGAACATCCGCCTGGTCAAGGAGGTGATTGCCGATAACCCGGCCGGCAAGAAGGCCGCGATCGCCGCCCAGGTGACCGCGGCCATCACCGGCGCCACCGGCCTGACCAGCAACGACGTCTGGGTGGTTTTCGAGGAGGTCGCTGCGCGGGACTGGTTCGTTGGCGAGACCGATGTCGAGACGATGCGCAGCAAACGCTGAAGGAATTTCGCCGCGACCTTTGATGGTTGCAGCGCGGCCGGTCAGCAGGCGTCGAGGGCCGAGAGGTGTTTCGGACGGATCATGTCCGAAACAGTCTACCACATGGTGTGTTTGTATTCGTCATCCAGCCAGCGGTCGGTCGCCTCGGCCGAATCGGCGAGCGCCAACTGGTCGCGCAGGATCTGGCCGAGCGTCGGCAGCGTCGCGCGGTCGTACCAGCTTTCGGGCTTCCACAAATCGGAGCGCATGAAAGCCTTGGCGCAGTGCATGTAGGCGGCCTTGACCGTCACCAGGACGACGCTTTGCGGTTCCTTGCCGTCGACCGCGAGCCGCTCGCGCAAGCCCGCATCGACGGTGATGCGAGCATCGCCGTTGACGCGCAGCGTCTCGTTCATGCCTGGAATGAGAAAGAGCAGCCCGACCGAGGGGTTGATAAGAATGTTCTCAAGCGTGTCGAGCCGGTTGTTGCCGGGCCGGTCGGGGATGGCGATGGTCCTCTCGTCGAGCACGACGGCAAAGCCGGGCTTGTCGCCCTTCGGCGTCACATCGGCATTGCCGGCGCCGTCGGAGGAGCCGATCAGCACGAAGGGGCTTTTGCCGATGAAAGAACGGCTGTGACCATCCAGCGCCTTCAATTCCTTGCGGATAGAGCCGTCGGTCGGCCGAGGCGTCTTGTAGATCGTTCTCAGCTCTTCGCGCGTGGTGACGAATTCCATGCCCTCTCCCCAACTGTTACTTGCCGGCCTTCTCTTCTTTTCCGGGCTTGCCTTCAAGCGAATGGCGCATGATCAGCGGCATCTGGCTGAAGGTGAAAAGAAGCGTGATCGGCATGATTCCCCAAACCTTGAAGGTAACCCATGCGTCGGTGGAAAAATTCCGCCAGACCACTTCGTTGACAAGGGCCAGGAACAGGAAAAACAGGCCCCAGCGGAAGGTGAGTTTCTTCCAGCCTTCGGCATCGAGGCTGAAGGCCGAATCGAAGACGTAGCCGAGCAGTGATTTGCCGAAGAACAGGCCGCCGAGCAGGACGCCGCCGAACAGCATGTTGACGATGGTCGGCTTCATCTTGATGAAGATGTCGTCCTGCAGATAGAGCGTCAGCGCGCCGAAGACGAACACCACGACGCCCGACACCATCGGCATGATCGGCAAGGTGCGGGTGAGCAGCCAGGAGGCGATCAGCGCGATCGCGGTGGCCGCCATGAACAGGCCGGTGGCGACGAAGATCGGCCCGCCGAATTCGGCCAGCGCCGGAAATTTCTGCGTCAGCCACGCGCCACGCGCGTTGGCAAAGAAGAACACCATCAGCGGGCCGAGCTCCAGCACCAGCTTGAGCAGCGGATTGACGCCTTCCTTCTTCTGTTTCTGTGGGTCGGACGGGTCGCGTTCGAGGATGGGCGGGTTCATAGGCTTCCTTCTTACGCACGATCCTGTCCAAAAAGTCTGCAACTTTTTGGGATCATGCTTGTTAGGCCACTCCAGCGATCGCCCTGGCGAACTCGCTTGCGGAGAAAGGTTCGAGGTCGTCGACTTGTTCGCCGACGCCGATGAAATAAACCGGCAATTTGTGCTTTGCCGCGATCGCCACCAGAATACCGCCGCGTGCCGTGCCGTCCAGCTTGGTCATCACCAGGCCATTGACGCCGGCGACATTGCGGAAGATCTCGACCTGGTTGAGCGCGTTCTGGCCGGTGGTGGCGTCGACCGTCTGCAGCACGGTGTGCGGCGCCTCCGGATCGAGCTTGCCCAGCACCCGAACTATCTTTTCCAGTTCCGCCATCAGCTCGGTCTTGTTCTGCAACCGCCCGGCGGTGTCGATGATCAGCACGTCGGAGCCGGCTTGCTTGGCCTGTTCGAAGGCGTCGTAAGCGAGGCCGGCGGCGTCGGCGCCAAGCTTCGAGGCGATGACCGGCGATTTGGTGCGCTCGCCCCAGATCTTCAACTGCTCAATCGCGGCGGCGCGGAACGTGTCGCCGGCTGCGAGCATCACCGACAGG
>NZ_RZTI01000208.1:0-6652 GCF_003997275.1 Mesorhizobium sp. M6A.T.Ce.TU.002.03.1.1 | reverse complement strand
GATCTGGGAACAGACTATCCTTTCGGCCAGCGCATGGTCGGTTCCCAAGGGCAATCCCGCCGGCAAGAAAGTGTTCGATTTCATCAATTCGACACTCGATCCGGCAGGCCAGCTCGTGCTGCTGCAGATCATGGGCAACGGGCCTTCCAATCCCAAGACCCTGGCCTTGATGACGCCGGCGGACGCCGCCGTGAACCCGACGACGAAGGAGAACGCGGCCTCGCAGATCATGCTCAACCCCGCCTATTACGCGGAACACGAGACCGAGCTCCAGAACAAGTATCTGGATTTCATCTCGAGCTGATTGACGAGCCAACAGGGAAGGGCTGCCGCCGGCAAGGCGGCGGCCTCTCATCCGATGCGAATTTGATCCGATGCGCAATTTCAAGACAACAGCTCTGCTGCTGACCGTTCCCGCCAGCCTGGTGGCGATCGGCCTCTATGCAGCGCCGATCCTGCAGGTTCTGGCATTGAGCCTGACCGAGCCGAAGTTCGGCCTTGCCAACTACCAGAGCCTGTTCGCCAACGCAGCCGTGGGCCGCGTCGTCATGACGACGCTCAAAGTGTCTCTGATGACGACGGTGCTGACCGTGCTGGCGAGTTACGTCGTCGCCTTCGCCATCATCCATATGTCGGCAGGCTGGCGCCGCATCTCGCTGTTCCTGGTGCTGGTGCCGTTCTGGATATCGGTGCTGGTCAGGGCATTTTCCTGGATCACCATCTTGCGCCGGCGCGGCGTTCTCAACAGCGCTTTGATGGAGATGGGCGTCATCTCGAGCCCGCTCGACCTCGTCTATAATCTCTTCGGCGTCACCATCGGCATGGTGCACTACATGATGCCGTTCGCCATCCTGCTGCTCTATGCCAATTTGTCGGACATCGACCGCCGTATCATGCAGGCGGCGCGCTCGCTAGGCGCACGCCCGGCCACGATCTTCTGGCGCGTCTGGCTGCCGCTCAGCCTGCCCGGCATCGCGCTTGCGACTCTGTTCGTCTTCGTCTTCTCACTCGGCTTCCTGGTCACGCCTGCTCTGCTCGGCGCCGGCAAAACCCTGATGATCGCCGAATACATCTCGGTTCAGATATCGAGCACCTCGCGCTGGGATCTGGCAACATCGCTGTCGACGATGCTGCTTCTGGTGGTCGGCATTATTGTCTTCGCTGCCATGCGCAGCCCGGCGCTGCGCGCCGCCTTCGTCGCGAGGCCGCAGCAATGAGGCTTCGGCGCATCATAGAAGTCGGCCTGCCGCGCCTGCTCGCCTGGTGCCTGCTCGGCTTCCTGTTCGTTCCGATCCTGGTGGTGATCCCGGTCGCGCTCACCGACCGCGATTACCTGTCGCTGCCGCAGGACGGCATTTCGATGGAGCATTTCGCGGCACTGACCGACTGGAGCAAGGGCTGGCTGCCAAGCATGCTGACCAGCGCCGGCATCGCGCTGGCCTGCGCCGCGATCGCCACGGCTCTCGGCGTCGCCTTCGCCGTCGGCGCCTGGGCGGCGGGCGGCTGGTGGCCGTCCCTGATGCGCATCCTCCTGCTGTCGCCGATGATCGTGCCGCCGATCATCTACGCGGTCGGCATGGTCAAGCTCTGGGCGCGGCTGTCGCTGCTCGACAGCTACACCGGCGTCGTCCTGGTGCATGTCGTGCTGGCCCTGCCGCTGACCGTGCTGGCCATCGGCGCGTCGCTCTCCAACCTCGACCAGCGGCTGGTGCAGGCGGCGAGAAGCCTCGGCGCCAGGCCGATGACCGTGTTCGGCAAGGTGATCCTGCCGAATATCGTTCCCGGCGTTGCCGCCGGCGCCCTGCTCGCCTTTGTCGCGTCCTGGGACGAGATCACGGTGACGCTGTTCATCACCGGACGCGCCGTCGTCACGCTGCCGCGCCGCATCTGGACGAGCATCCAGGATGCCGTCGACCCGGCGCTGGCGGCGATCGCCACCGTCCTGCTCGTCGTCACCGTGCTGGCGCTGGTCGCACGAGCGCTGATCGAACGCAGGCAACGGCAACGGAAATTCTAAATTCAAACACCTCGGAAACAGATCGAAAGGAAAGGAATACCCATGAGCACCGCGATGAGCGACAACGAATACCGTGAGAACAAGTTCTTCAGCATCTTCGGCTCCGTTCCGGAACCGGGCTTCGACACCGCTGAGGAGCAGATCCCGGTATGGGGCCGCCATTGGGGCTGCTCGAACGATGTCGGCAAGCTGCGCGCCGTCCTGATGCATCGCCCCGGCGACGAGCTTTCCGTCGTCGAGAACAAGCCGATGCCCGAAGTCGGCGGCTTCGGCGATCCGGAAAAAGGCTGGTACTGGATGGGCCGCACCATGCCCGACCTGCCCGCCATGCAGCGCGCCCACGACGAATTCACCGGTTTGCTGCGTTCGGAAGGCGTCGACGTCATTCTCGTCGACAAGGCCGCTCCCGGCGCGATGAAGCAGATCTACACGCGCGACAGCGTCATCGGCATTCCGGGCGGCGCCATCGTCACCCGCCTGGCGCGGCGGGTGCGCCGCGGCGAGGAACTGCCGGTGACACGGGCGCTGGCCAAGGCCGGATGCCCGATCCTCGGCACCATCCACGGATCGGCCGTCTTCGAAGGCGGCGGCTTTGCCTTCATCGATGCCAAGACCGCCGTCTGCACGGTCTCAATCGCCTGCAACCCGGAAGGCGTGCGGCAGGTCGAGAGCATCCTCGCCGGCCTCGGCGTGACGCTGATCAAGGTGCCGATGCCCGGATACCGTATTCACATCGACGGCGCTTTCATTATGGTCGACGTCGAGACGGCGATCGTCAATGTCAACGAACTGCCCTACCCGTTCATTGAATATCTGGAGAAGCGCGGCATCAAGATGATCGAACTGCCTCCCGAGGACAGCGCCATGTCGCTCAACTGCCTGGCCGTCGCGCCCGGCCGGGTGATCATGCATGGCAGCCGCTCGAAGCGCCTGGCCGACAGGCTCGACGCGGCCGGGATCACCGTGCTGACCTGCAATTACGAGACGGTCGAACTCGGCGGCGGCGGCCTGCATTGCTCGACCGCACCGCTGATCAGGGACCCGATCTGATATGGTCTCGAACTGATGGCATTGCTGGTCATCGACGATCTCGAAAAGACTTATGACAAGGTCACCGCCTTGACCGGGATCGACCTCTCGGTCGAGGCGGGAGAGTTCGTCACCTTGCTCGGGCCCTCGGGGTCCGGCAAGACGACCTTGCTGATGTCGCTGGCCGGCTTCACCACGCCGAGCAAGGGGACGATCCGCCTCGACGGCAAGGACATCACCCATGTCGACCCCGAGGACCGCAATTTCGGCTTCGTCTTCCAGGGTTATGCGCTGTTCCCGCATCTCTCCGTCGCCAACAACATCGCCTTCTCCCTCCGCGTCCGCAAATGGGAGAAGCCGAAGATCGCCGCGCGGGTGGCCGAAATGCTGTCGCTGGTCGGCCTCGACAATCTGGCCGAGCGCAAGCCGCGCGAATTGTCGGGCGGCCAGCAGCAGCGCGTTGCCATCGCCCGCGCCCTGGCCTTCGGGCCGCGCATCCTTTTGCTCGACGAGCCGCTTTCGGCGCTCGACCGCATGCTGCGCGAATCCATGCAGAAGGAACTGAAACGGCTGCATCGCGAGACCGGGGTGACCTTCGTCTACGTTACCCACGATCAGGAGGAGGCGATCGCCATGTCCGATCGCATCGCGGTGTTCAATCATGGCCGCATCGTCGAAATCGGGCTGCCCCGCGACCTCTACAAAAAACCGTCGACGCGCTTCGTCGCCGGTTTTCTCGGCGAGAACAATTTCCTGTCCGGCCATCGTGCCGATGATGACGAGACGATGGTCGAGGCGTTCGGCACGCGCTTCGGTTCTGCCCCCGTCAAGGGCCGCCGTGAGCGCCCCGGCGACACACTCACTGTCTGGGTGCGCCCCGAGGACATCCGCATCGGGCAGGCAACGGACGACGAGATCGGCTTTCGCGCGACGGTCGTCGAGAATTCCTTTGTCGGCGCGCTGGAACGCATCCTGCTCAAGACGGCGACCGGCGAACAGATGGTTGCGACGCTGCGCTCGGAAGCAGCCGTCGCGGCCGTTCCCGGACAAGTCATCGACTGCCGCATTGACCCGTCCGCTATCGGCGTCCTGCCGAACGAAACCCGGGGGTCTTGAGCCGACGAAACATATCTCGCTGGAGAAGAGAGAAAAATGATCAAGGCGACACCTTTCGATTTCCCCTATGACGGCAGGCTGGTGCCTGGACATACTGCTCTTGTCGTCATCGACCTGCAGGGCGATTTCCTGTCGACATCTGGCTATTTTGCCAAGCAGGGATACGATCCGAGCCCGCTGCGAGCCATTCTGCCGACGGTCAATCGCCTGATCGCGGTCGCCCGCGCGGCAGGCCTGAAAATCATCCACACCAGGCAAGGCTACCGGGCCGACATGGCCGACATGACGCCCTACGAGAAATGGCGCCGCAAGCGGGCCGGCCTCGAGGGTACCGACATCCTGCTGCGTTCGAGCCCCGGCTTCCAGATCGTTCCCGAGATCGACGTCGCGCCTGAGGACATCATCGTCGACAAGACCTGCAATGGCGCTTTCACCTACACCGATTTCGAGCACGTGCTGCGCGCGCAGGGCATCACGCATCTGCTGTTTTCAGGATGCACGACCGATGTCTGCGTGCACACGACCTTGCGCGAGGCCTGCGACCGGAATTTCCAGTGCCTGACGATCACGGATGCTTGCGCCAGCGGCGACAGATATGCGCATGAGGCTGCACTCCACATGGTGACGGTCGAAAATGGGATTTTCGGCGCGCTGACCGATTCAAGCGCCGTTATCGCGGCGCTGTCGCTACTCTCCGGCAAGGCGCACTGATATGCCCGAAGATATTGCCGACACACCCGCCGCAGCCAAGACCGGCCGGCTTTACGTCTCGCTGATGCGGTTGACCGACAAGGGGCTGGCTGAGCTTGCCGGCAGCCCCAATCGCCGGAAAATCAGCGAGGAGCGGGTTGCCGCACTTGGCGGCAAATCCGTCGCCTTCTATGCCACGCTCGGCGCCTATGACTTCGTTCAGGTTTTTGAAATGCCTGATAACGAGGCCATGATGCAGTATGTGCTGACGGCCCGGCGCGACGGCTTCGTCGAGCCTCTCATTCTGCCGGCGTTCGACCCGCCGACCTTCGGCGACATTGTCGAACGCGTCCTGAAATAACCAGCGTTCAGCCTGCGGCACGTGTTTCCCGGACCACGCGGGACGCAAACGCCTCGGGCTGCGGGGCATCGGCCTCGCGACGCGCCACCGAGTTGCGCAACAGCGCGATCACCTCGCGGCCAGCCGTCGCGATTTCGCGTGGCCTGTCGACGCCAACGATCATGAATTCCTGGATTCCCAAGGCCGCGTAAGGAAGCAGCGCCAGCGCGACCTGCGCCGGAGGCCCGGCAATTTCGACCGCCTTCTGACAGGCGGCGTTGTCCTCCGAACGGATCCTGACGGGAAGCGCGAAACGCAGCTTGCCGGCCCGGCCGTGTTCGGCGGCGGCACTGCGCACCCGCTCCATCAGCTGCCGGATCTCGTCGAGCGAACCTGGCGTCAGCTCGAAGACATCGGCATGCCGCCCGGCGACCCTGAGGGCCGTTCCGGACTGTCCGCCCATCCGGATGGTCATGTCGGCGCCATGCGGTCCCTTGCGCGGCACATAGCCGGCCCTGACGCTGTAGAAGGCGCCTTCATGATCGAACGGCCTGTCGTTCGACCATAACCGCTTCAGCAGCACCAGATATTCGTCGATCCGCTGCCAGACGACCGTATGGCCGACCGGACGTGCCTCGGCATCGTCGTCGCTCAGCGGCTCGCTGAGCATCCTGAGCGACAGCCGACCGCCACTTTCTGCGTCGAGGGCTGCCAATTGCCGCGCCGCCACCGTCGGCTCGATCACACCCGCCCAATGTGCGAGAACGACCTCCAGAGATGAGGTGCGGCTCAGCGCCTGGGCGGCAATATCCATATTGGTCAGCAGCCCAGCCGGATCGTCGACGACGATCTTTTGGAAACCGATGTCCTCGACCAGCGACAGCTTTGTCGCGGTTTCCGCGAAATCGTAGAAAAACGGCACGGTTGAGTCGGCGGGGTGAGTTTTACCGGGAACATGCGTGAACTCGATCGGCATTGCCATCTCCTCCATCACGTTGGGATCACGGGCGCGCAAAAGCGCACCTGAATTCGGTTCATTCAACTCCGGTATTCTGAAAGCGGCAGGTCGCTACCCCCTGATCATTCAGGGCCCGACGGCTCGGGACTTCATGGTCAAGGGATAAGGCCCAGAACAACCGCTCCGGTGAACACAAACGCAAGGGCAAAAACGAGATAGGCAAAGGCGCCTGCATAGGCCGGCCGCCAAGTCTGGTCAGAACCAAGCCTTTGGCCTTTGCGGGCAGTCCGGGCGTTCTGGAAATAGGACATATCGACCTCCGTCTTCGGCGGTTAATCTATAAAATCAGTAGACTTTGTCGAGTGCTATTTTCCAGCGATTATTAGAATGTTTTTCTCAATTATGATGATAATTTGGTTTGTTTTCTGCTTAGAGCTATGCTTCCGAGCCTGATCGGCCAAGTGATAAAAACCCCGGGCTCCTGCAGGCGGAGGGACGGGGG
>NZ_RZTI01000207.1:0-6654 GCF_003997275.1 Mesorhizobium sp. M6A.T.Ce.TU.002.03.1.1 | reverse complement strand
CTCTTGCGGATGTCTCTCGTTCCCGCCGTCTTGCCCGGCGCCCTGTTCGCGAGGCTGTCGTTCTTCTTGATGTCGCGGGCGCGGTCGCGGATGGCGTTGTCGCCATTCTTCTCGATCCTGTTCTTGATGTTGTTCTGGTCGAACTTGTTCAACTGATCGCGTTCGATCTTGATCTTGCTGCGATCGACATTCTTCCAGTCGACGTCGTTGATGTTGATATTGCCGTTGAAGTCGCGGTTGTTGAAGCAGTTGTTGCAATCGATGTTGATGTCGTTGCCGTTCCAGCGGCCACCCCACACGCCCCAATCATCCCAGTCGACGGCGGCGGCCCAGATGGCGCCGGTCACCGCCCCGGCGAAGAATGTCGCCCCCGGGTACACATAGTATGGGTAAGGATCGGGATAATAGCGGATCGGTTCCCACACGTAATCCGGCTCATAAAACATCTGCGGCGGATATTGCGGGACGTAGATCACTTCGGGGCTCGCCGACTTGATGACGATGTTGTCGTTCGCCTTGACCACCTGGATCTTGTCGTCGGTCTTGATGACGCCTTTGGCGACCGCCTCGTCGCGCAGCTGCTGGATGGCAACCAGCACGTCCTTCTGCTGGTAGGCGATGGCATCGCCGAGCGTCTGCGTCCATTCGAGGTCGTCGCTCATCATCTTCACAATGTCGGGATAGTTGAGCAGCGACACCACGGAACCGTCCCAGCTCTCCTTGGGTTTCAGGCTCTTGTCCTTCTCGTAACGGTCGAGGAAGCGCGCCGCCTCGATGATCTGCAGCGGATAGAGCGCAGCCGCGGTGATCACGGCGATCAGCTCGTCCGGGTAGAGCGCAATCCGCGCGACCAGCACCTCCATCTCGTCGGCGCTCAGCGGCTCCGGCGAAGTCGTCGCATCGCCCGAAGCCGCCGCGACCTGTTCTTGGGCAAGGACAGGGTGCGCCGAACCAAACCCGGCAAGCAGCAGCGTCAGCGCCGCCGCACCGACCTTCAACAAGTCATTGCCCGTCATGCTTCGATCCTCCCTGTCTGTCTTTGTCCGGGCAGGCTTTGCGCCGGGCCTTTGGCAATATTTGTCACGTTCTGCGTGCAACGCGGCGGTTCCTCGCAGACATTCCGCCACGGGATTTCGCCCTGCCACGTGTTGGCCATTCGGCAAGGCTTGTCATGGCTTCGTGTCGCTTCCTCTTCGAATGCATCGCTTCAGGCCGCGATAAGGATCAAGGCTCGGACGCGAACACCTTGTTCCAGTCGGCTTTCATATCAACAATTGTCCAGCTCATGATTCCGGCTTCGTCGAGACCCTTGTCCAGGCGACCGATGGAAGAATCCCTGTCGTAGGCCCATTCGCGATCTGCGTCGGTGTGGTGCACATAGAGACAGAAGTGCGGTCCGGGACCGGAACAGGTCCATTGCAGCATCTGCAGATCGCCGTCGGAATTGCCGAAGGCGGCGATCGGCCGCCGACCGATGTGGTGGTGGATCCCGACGGGCTTGCCGGCCTTGTCATCGATGAAGTTGATTTCCGGCAGTCGCATGAGCACCGGCGTTCCGTCGCGCATCTCGAACTTGGTCTTGCCGCTGCTGCCGACGACCTGCTCGGGCGGTATGCCATAGACCTTCTCCGTCCATGGGCGCATGAAATCGATGCCGCCGCCGGAGACGATGAAAGTCTTGAAACCGTTGGCGCGAAGATAGGCCAACAGCTCCAGCATCGGCTGGTAGACCATTTCCGTATAAAGCCGGCCGGTCTTCGGGTGCTTGGCGCTGGCAACCCAGTCGCGGACGATCTGGTCGAATTCGTCGGTGGTCATGCCGGAATGCGTGGTCATGACGATGTCCACGATAGCCGGCTCGCCACCGGCAAGCGCAGTCTTGATGTCCCCCTTCAGCAACGAGGCAAAGGGCTCCTTGTCCTTCCATTCCGGATGCTGCGGCGCCATTGCCTTGACCCGATCGAGTGCGAACAGGAGCTGGAAGTACAGCGGTTGCTCGCCCCACAGCGTGCCGTCATTGTCGAAGACGGCGACGCGCTCTGCTTCGGGCACGAAGTCTGCCGCGCCTTCCGCAGTCACGCGTTCGACGAAGGCGACGATGGACTGCTTGGCCTTTCCGTCATTCCAAGACGGAAGCTGATCGGCGTTCTGCGCGGTGGCAGAGGCTGCGACCCCCAGTAATAGGAGGATGGACAACAGGTAGCGCTGCGCGGCGTAGGCAAGATTGGTCATAGTTTGATGTCTCCTCCAGGTCAGCGCCCCTCGGGAGCGCCATCATCAAACATGCCTTCGGCAAATCGTCTTTCGTGAGATTTGCCTATTGCCGCCCGGGGCGGAAGGTAATTAACGGTAACCTACGGGCAGAATCCGCTCGGTTGCATCGAAAGCGGGGCTGTCAAGGATACGGTCTAGCTCGACACGACAATGAGCCGCAGGGTAGGTCCAGCCCCGGTGGCGATATCGCGCAATAGCTTGGTTGGGTCGGGAAGGCATTGCGGGTTGTTGGGGACCGCCTGCCACAAGCGTGTCAATCCTCGGCCATAGGCGGATACGGCTTCGCCAGCAACAGTCCGCCTACGTAACTTACATAGGGATACTGGCACCATCAAAAAGACTATGCGCATTCTAGCTCATAGGTGATGGCACTATGGCAGCAAACGGCAAACCTCCTGGCAGGGAGCAGGCATATTCGGCGACGCCTTCCGCATGCCGAATTTGCGATCCGAAAATTGATAAGCAGTAGAGAACTGGCCAAGAACTGTCGAATCCGATCGCCTCAAACTTTCGGCGTCGATGATGTAGCCAACCGATCAGTTTGATGGCGGCCCTACGCTGTTGGGCTGAAGCGAACCCGGATCACGCTCCCGAATAAGAATCGCCGAGCACTGGATTGGAGATGAAACATGAACCAAGCAATCTTGAAGTCGCACCTTAGATCGCGGCCGCGATCTATCGGAATAGCGGCAATCTCAATCGGGCTGGCACTTTCCGTTTCGCCGTCGTGGGGTCAGAACGTCATCGACGCCGATGCTGACGGTATTCTTGTGGCCATGACAAACCATCTCAAAAGCTTACAGGCGTTCACGGTCGACTATGACACCGATCATGAGATCGTCGACCTGGCCGGCCAGAAGTTGCAGTACAGCGCTTCCGGCTCCGTCCAGGCGTCCCGCGGCGACGGCTTCCACATGACCCGCAAAGGCCCTTTTGCCGACGTGGAACTCACCTTTGACGGCAAGTTAATCTCTGTCCACGGCAAGGGCATGAACGTCTATGCGCAGTTGGACAGTCCTGGCGCGTCGATTGATGAGGCGGTCGAGGAATTCAGGGTGTCTACCGGGCTCGACGTTGCGGGCGCCGATTTTCTAGTCACCGATCCTTATGCCGTTTTGACCGAAGGCGTTACGTCGGGGAGACTGGTCGGCGACGCTTTTGTCGGCGGCGTCGAATGCGATCAACTGGCGTTTCGCAATGACGCCGTGGACTGGCAGATCTGGATCAGCAAAGGCGACCAGAAACTGCCTGTCAAATATGTGGTCACCACCAAATGGGTGACGGGCGCGCCGCAATATTCGTTGCGGTTCAGCAACTGGAAAGCCGGCGAGGTCGACGCCAAGCTGTTTTCGTTCAAGCCTCCGGCCAACGCGAAAAAGCTGGAGCGGATAGACTCCGACGAAGTTGGCGAACTTGTACTGGAGGGCAGCAAATGAACGCGCGGTGCATCCGTAATCATCTCTTCCTCGCCGCTGTTATGATGGCGTTTCTTATAACCGATAGCCTGATGGGCGGTTACTTCATTCCGGCAGGTTCGATCGTTTCCAGCGCGGAAGCGCGCGTCGGCAGGCCGCTTACGCCCGGCAGCGTCGCCGGCGTTGCGCGGCGCACAACGCGCCGGGTCGTCCGCCGCTCGACGATATATGTGGCGGCGCTCCCCCCCGCCTGCTCTCAGACCAGCATCAACGGAGCTACGGTTTGGCAGTGCGGCGGGACATACTACCAGCCCTATGGCGGCCGTTACGTCGTCATCTATGTGAATTGATCGTAGCCGCCCAAAGCGAGACGACCGTTCGCAAGGGCTGTGATGCCAACCGATAATCTCTGCTTGTGACCGTAAGCGGCGAACACCATAATTGGCGTTGGGCAGCAAAATGGGGCGACTATTGTCAGCGACAATCCAACGGTGGACACCGCTTCTGGGACTCGTGGTCCGTTTTTTAGCGGCACAAAGAGTCCGATGGATTTTGACTGCGCCCTTAGCTTGCAGTTGCCCATAAAAGGGCGAGGAGCCAATATGTGCAGCTGCGGCATTCAAAACTCGAGGCGCTCATGAAGAACAAGCTACGGCTCGGGTTCTTGCCAGTTGTCGTCGTGCTCTTGCTAGCGCTCTTGCAGGGAACTTCGCTAGCTCAACAGCCTTCCCCCGACCTTCCGCCCGAAAAGGCAAAGCAGTTCCTCGAGCTTTTGTCCGATCCGGAACTAAAGGCATGGCTCGAGGGAAAGATTCCAGCGGCCACGGACGAGCCCGGCCTGTCGATTTCCGAGGACATCTTGAGCCTGGAGGCGGGTATTCGTGCCCGTATCGGTGCGCTCGGCGCCGCGATCCCGCGCCTGCCCGAAGAACTGTCGCGCGCCGCCGAAATTGTCTCGCGTGACGTGAGCTCCGGCAGGCCAGGGCTGGTTATGGGCATCCTGGCGGTCTTGATCGCGGTCGGATTCGGAGCCGAGTGGGCGGTCCGACGAGCGCTCGCCAGGACGAGGAGCGCGGTTGCTCAGGAAGACGCCGGACAAGCGATCCTCTTCGAGACTGTCGCCCTGCTGACTTTTGCGCTCGCCAGCGCCGGTTCGTTCTTGGCATTCGGATGGCCACCCTTACTCCGCAGGATCATTCTGACCCTGCTTCTTGCGTTCATCGCGTTCCGTATCGTTCGCGCGGCAGCCCGATTGCTGTTTGCGTTCGGCGGTGCGACGAGCGACCCCTCGGACAGGCCGACTCCGCTTTTCGAAGGCGAGGCTTCGACCCGTTTCTGGCGTTGGCGAGTCAGCCTCGTGGCCGGGTTCCTATTGTTCGGCTGGGCGATCGCCAGCCTCATGCCTGGCCTGGGCTTCTCTCGAGAGGTTGCAGAGCTCGCCGCCTTCCTGTTCGGGCTTGGCATTCTGGCGACCGCGATCGACGTCGTCTGGCAACGGCCCGACGGGCGAGGCTCTCTGGTCAAGCAATCGTTTCTCACCTTGTTCCTGATCGTGCTCTGGGGGGCTTGGGTCGCCGGCCTGCTCGGCGTCCTGTGGCTTGGGGTTTTCGCCCTGGTGCTGCCGACAGCCTTGCGCGGGGTCGGCGCCGCGGCACGGGCCTTCGCCGGCAGGTCGAAGCGCAGCGGCGCGATGGGCGTCGTACTCAACGTGCTCATTGTCAGGGGCGCCAGGGCGGCGGTCATTGCCGCGGCGGTCGCATGGCTCGCCCATATCTGGCGGATCAGGGCCGCGAGCCTCGCCGGCAGCGAAACCGGCGGCTTCCTGATAACCGGGCTGCTCCACGGCATCATCATTTTGCTGATCGCCGACCTGCTCTGGCAACTGTCGAAGGCCTTGATCGAATATCACATGAACCTCGCGCCGGCGGGTGGGAGCAGCGCCGACCATCTGGCCCGCAACGGCCGGCTGCGCACGCTGTTGCCGATATTCCGCAACGCCCTTGCCGTGTTCATAGCCGCGGTCACCGTGCTAACGATCCTCGCTGGGCTCGGCGTGCAGATACTCCCGCTGATTGCCGGCGCCGGCATCTTCGGCATCGCCATCGGCTTCGGCTCGCAGACCCTGGTCAAGGACGTGCTGAGCGGCGTGTTCTACATGATGGACGACGCCTTCCGGGTCGGTGAATACATCCAGAGCGGCAGCTACAAAGGCACGGTCGAATCCTTCAGCCTGCGTTCGGTGCGTCTGCGTCATCATCGCGGCCCCATCTATACCGTCCCGTTCGGTGAGCTCGGGGCGGTCCAGAACATGAGCAGGGACTGGGTGATCGACAAGATCACGATCGGCGTGACCTATGATTCCGACGTGGACCTGGCGCGCAAGCTCATCAAGAAGATAGGCCAGGAACTGGCAGCCGATCCTGAATTTGCGGCCGACACGATCGAGCCGCTCAAGATGCAAGGCATCGACAATTTCGGGGACTACGCGATTGTTCTGAGGATAAAGTTGACGACGAAGCCGGGGACCCAATTCGGCATCAAGCGGCGCGCCTTCATGATGATCAAGGCGGCATTCGCGGAAAACGGTATCAAGATCGCGGTTCCCACCGTTCACGTCGAGAGTGGCGGGGAGACTGCGGCCGCTGCTCATCAGGCAAACCAAACCCTGAAAAAGAGCAAGGCCCCCTTGGAGGCGTGAGGTACACGCCATAGAGCTGCGCGGTCCTGTCCACGTCATCCGAACTCGGGGCAAACCGGACATCATGCCGTCGTTGCGGACGTTCTGACGAACATGGTCGGACGGCAAGATGTTAGGCGGCGTTCGTATGCGTGCCAACCGCCATTTATCGATGGCGTCGCGGACTGAATGGTCCGCGTGCGCTGGGCCAATACTAGCCCGTAGGTTACAGTTAGTTACGTTCCCTGACGTGAGCCGATCGGCCAAGGTCACTCATAGCCGTCATAT
>NZ_RZTI01000206.1:0-6657 GCF_003997275.1 Mesorhizobium sp. M6A.T.Ce.TU.002.03.1.1 | reverse complement strand
CGCCATCTCCATTATCGAATCCCACAAACGGTCTGAATTGATTCGCAGATTCTCGCCGGGTGCGGCCATTCAAATTCCTCTCATCTATTGCGCGGCGTCCCCCTCCCCCTCGAGGGGAGGGAAAGCTGCGCCCAGTTTCTCAATCCACTGCCCTCAGCACCTCACGCACATGGTCGATCAATTCATTGATCTGGCCCTTGGTGATGATCAGCGGCGGCGACAGCGCGATGATGTCGCCGGTGGTGCGGATCAAGGCGCCGCGCTCGAACGCCTTGACGAAGGCCGAGAAGGCGCGCTTGGTCGGGCTGCCGGGAATGGGCGCCAGCTCGATCGCGCCGATCAGGCCGATGTTTCTGATATCGATGACGTTCGGCTCGCCCTTCAGCGAATGCAGCGCGTCTTCCCAATACGGCGCCAGTTCCTCGCCGCGGGTCAGCAGCCCCTCTTCCTTGTAGGTGTCGAGCGTGCCTAGCGCCGCCGCACAGGCGACCGGATTGCCCGAATAGGTATAGCCGTGGAAGAACTCGATCATGTGCTCGGGGCCGGTCATGAAGGCGTCGTGGATCTCCTTCTTGACGAACACCGCGCCCATCGGGATGACGCCGTTGGAGACGCCCTTGGCCGTCGTCATGATGTCGGGCGTGACGCCGAAATAGTCGGCGGCGAACGGCGTGCCGAGCCGGCCGAAACCGGTGATGACCTCGTCGAAGATCAGAAGGATGCCATGCTTGGTGCAGATCTCGCGCAGCTTCTCAAGATAACCTTTCGGCGGCAGGATGACGCCTGTGGAACCGGCCACCGGCTCGACGATGACGGCCGCGATGGTCGAGGCGTCGTGCAGCGCAACGATGCGCTCCAACTCGTTGGCCAATTCCGCGCCATGTTCGGGCACGCCCTTGGTGAACGAATTCTTCTCCGGCAGATGCGTGTGCGGCATGTGGTCGACGCCGCCGAGCAGCGTGCCGAACATCTTGCGATTGGTGACGATGCCGCCGACCGAGATGCCGCCGAAATTGACGCCGTGATAGCCGCGCTCGCGGCCGATCAGGCGGGTGCGCGAGCCCTCGCCTTTGGCGCGGTGATAGGCGATCGCCATCTTCAGCGCGGTCTCGACCGATTCCGATCCGGAATTGGTGAAGAACACATGGTCCATGCCCTTCGGCGCGATGTCGACCAAGCGGTTCGCCAGCTCGAAGACGATCGGATGGCCCATCTGGAAGGCCGGCGCATAGTCGAGCTCGGCGGCTTGGCTCTGGATCGCTTCGGTGATCTTCGGCCGGCAGTGGCCGGCATTGACGCACCACAGGCCGGCGGTGCCGTCGAGAACCTTGCGCCCGTCGCTCGTCGTGTAATGCATGTCCTTGGCGGACACCATCATGCGAGGCGCCTGTTTGAACTGCCGGTTTGCCGTGAACGGCATCCAGAATGCGCTGAGATCGTTCGGCGTGACTTTCAGCCGGTTGGACATGACCAAGACTTCCCCTTGTAACCTGTTTCGGTGCGGCTAACGCTTGGTCTTTCCGACACTTGGTCTCTGCTGCGTTTTCGTGCTACGCAAATTTTGACCGATTGGACAAACGTTAGCACCGCCCTGTCGGCGGTCAAGGGATTACTAGCGGAAATGCGGCATCTGAAGCGCGCTCCACAGGCCGGGGAAAAACTGGTCCAGAGAATTGGTCCAGATCGCCCTCCAACTCAAGGTCTGCCGGGGTGACGGCCGATATGGAAGTCCCCGCCCCTCGCCGCACCCGCATCCAGCAGGAAAAGCGCGAGCTCATCCTGGAGGCGGCGCTCGAAGTCTTCTCGACCAACGGCTTTCGCGGCTCGACCATCGACCAAATCGCCGAAGCCGCAGGCATGTCGAAGCCTAACCTGCTCTACTATTTCCGCCGCAAGGAGGACATCCACGAGACGCTGATGCAGCGGCTTCTGGATACCTGGCTCGCGCCGCTGCGCGAGCTCGACGATATCGGCGACCCGCTGACCGAATTGCGCAGCTATATCAGGCGCAAGCTCGAAATGGCGCGCGATTTCCCTAGGGAAAGCCGGCTGTTCGCCAACGAGATCTTGCAGGGCGCGCCGCGCATCATGCCGATGCTGGAGGGCGAGCTGAAGACGCTGGTCGACGAGAAGGCCGCCGTCATCAAAGGCTGGATGCGCGCCGGCAAGATCGCCCGCACCGACCCCTGGCACCTGATCTTCTCGATCTGGGCGACAACGCAGCATTATGCCGATTTCGACGTTCAGGTCCGTGCCGTGCTCGGCCCCAACCGCGGCGGCGACGGCCGCTTCGAGGATGCGGCAAGGTTTCTGGAACAGCTGTTCATCGACGGGCTGAAGCCGAAAACCTAACTCTCGTTTCGTCATCCTGGGATCTGCGCTGCATCGCTTCGCGGCTGCTACGCCCTGCGATGACGAAGCTTACGGGGCTGCGGCCAACCATCGGCTGATTGCGTCGGGGAATCCATCGACGCCATTATAGCAGTATGGATGCCAGGATAATGTTTGAACTGTTTGAGGCGTGTCGGATGCCCCATCTTCCACCCAGAGCAACAATGTGGAGGCTCAAGCATGGAACTGAACGACAAGACAATCCTCATCACCGGATCGACCGACGGCGTCGGCCGCGTGGTTGCGCAAAGGCTCGGCGCCGGCGGCGCGCGTGTCCTGGTGCATGGCCGCGATGCGACACGAGGCAAGGCGACGGTCGCCGAGATCGAAACCGCCGGCGGCAAGGCCGAGCTTCTCGTCGCCGACCTTTCGTCGCTCGCCGAAATCCGCCGTCTCGCCGAGGCTGTCCGCGCCCGCACGGATCGGCTCGATATCCTCATCAACAACGCCGGCATCGGCACCGCCGGCACCAAACGACAGGTCAGCGCCGACGGCTACGAACTGCGCTTTGCCGTCAACTACCTCGCCGGCTTCCTGCTCACATCGCAGCTTCTGCCGCTGCTCAAGGCGAGCGCGCCGGCGCGCATCGTCAACGTCGCCTCGGCCGGCCAGCAGGCGATCGATTTCGACGATGTCATGCTGACCCGCAGCTACGATGGCGTCCGTGCCTACTGCCAGAGCAAGCTGGCGCAGATCATGTTCACCATCGATCTGGCGCAGGAGCTGAAGGGCAGCAATGTGACCGTCAACAGCCTCCATCCGGCAAGCTACATGAATACGACCATGGTCCGGCAGGCCGGCGTCACGCCGTGGAACTCGGTCGAGACCGGCGCTGACGCCATCCTTAACCTTGCGATATCGCCTGACCTGGAAGGGCGGAGCGGCCTGTATTTCGACGGTCTGAGGGAAGCCCGCGCCAACGCGCAGGCCTATGATGCAAAGGCAAGACAGCATTTGCGGACATTGAGCCTCGATCTGGTCGAGCGTCAGCCGGCCACCTTAACATCGAAGGGATAACGTTCACGAGCGAGAAACCCTCACATGCCGTGATCGTCGGCGGCTCTTCCGCTTCGGCCTCGCGGCGCGGAAACTGGCATGTCGCCACAGACCGTGGCGGCTGCCGCCGCGAGGCGGCCGTCCGAACCGTCAAAGCGGCTGCGCCACCAGCGCCAGGAACCCTCCAGTCAACGCCACATTGCCGACAAAGCCGTTGATGCGGGACGCCCGCTCGGGCCCCTGATGATCCCAGAAATTGTGGAACATCGGCGTGGCGACAATCAGGAACAGCACCAGGCACAAGGCGGCGGCAGCGGTCCAGACACCTGATATCACCAGCGCTCCGGAGACGACCTGCAGGACGATACCCAGCCACAGCATCAGCCGCGCCTGCGGCACGCCGCGTGTCGTCATCAGCTGGGTCAGGAAGGTAGCGTTCTGGATGTTGCGCAGACCGGCAAAGACAAAGGCGCCGCCAAGCAGCAGGCGGGCGGCAAACAGAATTTCATTCTCAAAATTTGCCATCATGTTCTTGATCCTCAAACAAAAATGGCACGCGGCGCCCAGGCCGCGCGCCGGTTCGACCGCTCAGGCAGCTTTCGCCGCCGGCATCGGATGAATGGCCTGGAACGGGATGCAAAGCCGGTTCCAGGCGTTGATCATGCCAAGCGCGACAGACAGCTTGACCAATTCCTCTTCCGAGAAATGCTCGAGCGTGCGCGCATAGAGTTCGTCCGAGACACCGTTATCGGCGATCTTCGTCACCGCTTCGGTCCAGGCGAAGGCAGCGCGTTCTCGTTCGGAAAACAGCGGCGATTCCTTCCAGGCGGAGACGAGATAAAGCCGCTGCTCGGTCTCGCCGTCATGGCGCGCCTCGCGGCTGTGCATCTCGACGCAATACGAACAGCCATTGATCTGCGATGCCCGCAGCTTGATCAGATGCAACAGGCTTTCCTCGAGCCCGCATTCGTCGACCGCCTTGTTGAGCGCCGATACCGCTTTCATGATTTCCGGCGCAGCGCCGAAGAATTGCAGCCTCTGTTTCATCGTCTTTGCCTTTCACGCTTGCTTGGTTGAACTCTGCGGTCGCTGATGGCGCTCGACAAAGGCGCAGTTCGCGGCGACTGAACGGGGATCGGCATCGCTCACATATTCCGCCACGATGTCCGACAGCCGGGCCTCGGCAAGAGCGGCGCGATAGGCGCGCTCAGCCTTCATCATCGCGACGCTGATGCCGCAGGGTTTGACATAGGCGGAAGCATCGAGCCTGGCCGGTCCGCGCTGCCGGATTTCGCCGCAGCGAAAGGCCGGATCGCGCCCTTCGACGGCGAGCACGATGTCGAGCAGCGTTATGCGCTCCGCCGGCCGCGCCAGCCGGTAACCGCCCGATGGCCCGGGCACCGATTCCAGTATGCGCGACGCCGTCAGCGCATTGAGATGCTTGAGGAGATAGCTCGGCGACAGGCCGAACGCTTCGGCCATGGCAGCACCCGGCATGGTCGCCGTGCCTTGCACGCCGGCAAGCATCGCGGCGCAATGGATGGCCGCTTCGACACCCTCACCCAGCTTCATTGTGCCGATCTCCAATTCATGGATACAGTTTATCGTGGATAATTATTATCCGCAATAGCCATTTAAAAAAAGCGGCGCATGCAGGCGCCGCTTTTCAAAACGGGCTGCGCCCTATTCCGCAGCCACCTTGGCCATCGGGTTGTTCGGATGCGTCGTCCAGTTGGCGTAGACCGGCGATACCGGTCTGCCGGTGCGCTGGTCCATCACGCCGGCCGCCAGCGGCTCCATGGTGATGCAGTTCTCGACCGGGCAGACATTGACGCAGAGATTGCAGCCGACGCATTCGGCCTCGATCACCTCGAAATGCCTGACGCCGTCGACCATGCTGGTGATCGCCTGGTGCGAAGTGTCCTCGCAGGCGATGTGGCAGCGGCCGCATTTGATGCAGGCCTCCTGGTCGATATGCGCCTTGGCGACGTAGTTGAGGTTGAGATATTGCCAGTCGGTGACGTTGGGCGTGGCGCGGCCGATTATATCGTCGAGCGAGGCATGGCCCTTCTCGTCCATCCAGTTTTCCAGGCCGGCGATCATCTCCTGCACGATCTTGAAGCCATAGGTCATCGCCGCCGTGCACACCTGCACATTGCCGGCGCCGAGCGCCATGAATTCGGCAGCGTCGCGCCATGTGGTGATGCCGCCGATACCGGAGATCGGCAGCCCATGCGTTTCCGGATCACGGGCGATTTCGGCCACCATGTTCATGGCGATCGGCTTCACCGCCGGCCCGCAATAGCCGCCATGCGAACCCTTGCCGTCGATCGTCGGCTCCGGCGCAAAACTATCGAGATTGACGCCGGTGATCGAATTGATGGTGTTGATCAGCGACACCGCATCCGTGCCGCCGGCAAGAGCGGCGCGCGCCGGCTTGCGCACATCGGTGATGTTGGGCGTCAGCTTGGTGATAACAGGCATTCGCGTGTTGGCCTTGCACCAGCGCACCACCATTTCGATGTATTCCGGCACCTGGCCGACGGCGGCACCCATGCCGCGTTCCGACATGCCGTGCGGGCAGCCGAAATTGAGCTCGATGCCGTCAGCCCCCGTCTCTTCGACGACCGGCAGGATCGCCTTCCACGCATGCTCCTCGCAAGGCACCATCAACGAGACGACGATGGCGCGGTCGGGCCAGTCCATCTTGACTTGCTTGATCTCGCGCAGGTTGACCTGCAGGTCGCGGTCGGTGATCAACTCGATGTTGTTGAGGCCGAGCAGGCGGCGATCGGCGCCCCAGATCGCGCCATAGCGCGGACCGTTGACGTTGACCACCGGCGGGCCTTCTTCGCCGAGCGTCTTCCACACCACGCCGCCCCAGCCCGCCTTGAAGGCGCGGATGACGTTGTAGGCTTTGTCGGTCGGCGGCGCCGACGCCAGCCAGAACGGATTTGGCGATTTGATGCCGACGAAATTGTTGCGGATGTCTGCCATGCTCATGCCCTCCCGTTCGAGGTCAGTGCCCGGTGGATCGATTCAGCCGCGTCGCGGCCTTGCGCGACGGCGGAGACGGTGAGGTCGTCGCCGCCAAAGATGCAGTCGCCGCCGGCCCAGACGTTTGGCAGCGAGGTGCGGCCTTCGGCATCGGCCTTTATGCGGCCGGCCTCCAAGGCAAGCAAGGCCCCGCTGCCGTTGAGCGCCGAGGGAATAAAGCTCTGGCCGATCGCCTTGAACACCTGATCGGCGGTAAGCGTCAGCCGCCCGCCG
>NZ_RZTI01000205.1:0-6700 GCF_003997275.1 Mesorhizobium sp. M6A.T.Ce.TU.002.03.1.1 | reverse complement strand
GTGGACCGCAAGGCGGATGCAAAAAACCGAACTTCGCTCGACATTCTGGTTGCCGGCGCCGGCTACGTCGGCCTTGCCGCCGCCGTGTCGTTGAAACAGGCGCGGCCGAGCCTCGCCGTCGCTGTCGTCGACGCCGCGCCCGCCGGCGTCTGGCAAAAGGACGGCCGCGCCTCGGCCATCGCCGCTGCCGCTTGCCGCATGCTCGACCAGCTCGGCGTCTGGGCCGAAATCGCGCCGGAGGCGCAGGCGATCACCGAAATGATCGTCACCGATTCGCGCACTTCCGATCCGGTGCGCCCGGTGTTTCTCACCTTCGATGGCGAAGTCGCACCCGGCGAAGCCTTCGCGCATATGGTCGCCAACAGGGATTTGAACGGCGCCTTGCGCCGGCGCGCTGAAAAACTCGGCATCGACATCATCGAAGGCGTCGCAGTCAGTGCCTTCGACGTCAACGGCGCCGGTATCACCGTGCATCTTGCCGACGGCGCGACGCTGAAGGCGCGACTTCTGATCGCTGCCGACGGCGTCAACTCGAAGCTGCGCGACATGGCCGGCATCAAGACGGTGAAATGGGAGTATGGCCAGTCCGGCATCGTCTGCACCGTCGCGCATGAGCGGCCCCACAGTGGCCGCGCCGAGGAGCATTTTTTGCCAGCCGGCCCCTTCGCCACGCTGCCGCTCAAGCCGGACAAGGACGGGACCAACCGCTCGTCGATCGTCTGGGTCGAGCGCTCGGAAGATGCCGAAAAACTGGTCGCCGGCGACGATCTCGTCTTCGAGCATGAGCTGGAACAGCGCTTTGGCCTAAAGCTCGGCGAAATCCATGTCGCCGACAAGCCACGCGCTTGGCCGCTCGGCCTGACGCTTGCCCGCGCCTTCGTCGCGCCGCGTATTGCGCTCGCCGGCGACGCCGCCCATGGCATCCATCCAATCGCCGGCCAGGGCCTCAATCTCGGCTTCAAGGACGTGGCGGCACTGGCTGAAGTGGTGGTCGAGGCCGACCGGCTCGGCCAGGATATTGGCGCGCTCGACGTTCTCGAACGCTACCAGCAGTGGCGGCGCTTCGACACGCTGCAAATGGGCATCACCACCGATGTCCTGAACCGGCTGTTTTCCAATGACATCGGCCCGCTGCGCGCCGTCCGCGACGTCGGCCTCGGCCTCGTCGAACGCATGCCGCGGCTGAAGGATTTCTTTATCCGCCAGGCGTCCGGACTGTCCGGCGACACACCGAAACTGCTCAAGGGCGAGGCGATCTAGCGCCCGGAAGGGGCGGCAAACCATATTGAGCATCAGGCAATTTCGTTCAGTTGACTTCGAAGCCCAGCTTCTGGCGCAGCCGCAGCATCCGCTGGTCGGATATCTGCAGGGGCTGCTCACCAGCCTGCGCGGCGCAGTTCACCATCTGCAGCAAATCGTTTCGCTCAGTCACATCCAGGCGCTCGCGCAGAAATGGCGCCAGCTTGTCGATGACGATCGTGGCGTCGTCGATCTGTGACGCCGCCCATTTGGCATAGACCACAGCCTCATCGGTCTTCTTCTCGTCCGCAATCTCCGAAATCACCGATCGAATGGCAGCTTCGCGCTGCGGCAGGACAGGGCCGTTCTCGGAGACGATGGCAGTGATCAGCGTCGCGGCCGCCACGACCGGATCGTCGATCGCCGTCAGCGGTGAGAGCGCCGCCTGGTTACGCAGTCTCTTGCGCCGAATGTTCCCTTGCACACGCCCGACGACGTCCGCGACCTCGCGCGCCGCATCGTTCATAGCCTTCATCCGGTACCACCAGAATGCTGCCGCGCCCAACACGCCAAGGATAGCAATCAAGAACGGCATGCAGAAATCCCCCAACCGCAGCGACGATAGGAGAAGTGCTGTCCCGCTTCAACACGCAAAAGTTGCGCCCGCAGAAGAATCCGGGTCAGGGCGGCACCGCCGGGAGCAGATGGTTGTCTAGGACCCCGGCACCTCGTAGATCGCCCTGACCTCGATCGTGCCGATTTCCGCCAGCGGAATGCCACCGGCGATCTCCAGCGCATCGTCGATGTCCCCGGCCTCGATCATGACGAAGCCGAGCAATTGCTCCTTGGTCTCGGCGAAAGGGCCGTCGGTGATCAGCCGCTTGCCCTTGCGCCGGCGCACGGTCTTCGAGGTCTTCACCGATTGCAGCGCCTGCGCGATGATCAGCTTGCCTTGCTGGTCCAATGACCTGTCATAGGCCAGCGAATCGGCGTCGAGCTTTGCCGATCCCTCCGGAGTGAGCGCGTAGAGGTCTTTTTCCTCACCGTAGACCAGCAGGACATATTTCATTTCCAGCTCCCTTGTTGTGACGAACCATAGGATGCGGCCACGGCGTCAGCGGCGCCTTTGCGTGCCGCCATGTGATCGAGAACGCTTATCGCGACCCCGATGATGGCAACCGCCGCCAGAAGCCGGCCGAAACCGGAAGGCGGCGGATGCAGCCCGTAATCTTCCCGTCGTTCGGGCTTGCGGCCCGAGCTCTTCCACAGTGCAAAAAACAAGCCATCCATGTGAACCTCCATCCGGCCGCGAAATCCGTGACCGCCCGCAGGACGGTTGAGGCCGATGGAAGTCGACATTCTTGCACGCGCATTTTTTCAAGAAAATTCAGCCCCGCCGCCGCCAATTTTGCGCGACTGCGCAAAGAGCGCGGTGGTCTTCGCCCGCGCCCGCGCTATAGTCTTGAAGAACGCCGGCGCCGGGCCGGCGCAATCCGGACAATCAAGGAGAATTTCATGGACCGCACCGCAAACGCCGTCTGGAAAGGCAATCTGAAGGAGGGCAAGGGCACGCTCGACACCCAGAGCGGGACCCTGAAGGGCACGCCCTATTCGTTCAAGGCACGCTTCGAGGACGAGAGCGGCAAGTCCGGCACCAATCCGGAGGAGCTGATCGCGGCGGCGCATGCCGGCTGCTTCGCCATGCAGTTCTCTCACTTCCTGGCCGAGAACGGCACCCCCGCCGACGAACTCGACGCCAAGGCAGTGGTGACGCTGATTCCTGGCACGGGGATCACAGGCAGCGCTCTCACGGTGGTCGGCAAGGTGCCGGGCATCGATGCGGCGAAATTCCAAGAGCTGGCCGAACAGGCCAAGGCCGGGTGTCCGGTTTCGAAGGCGCTCGGCGCCATAAACGTGTCGCTCGACGCCAAGCTCGGCTGAGCGGCCGCTTCCCACATGTGACCGTCTCCTCCAGCTTGGGTTGGAGACCATCAATTGTTGACGTCGGCTCCACCCCTCATTGTCCTACCGGGCATTCCTCCCGTTTAGTGACGGGGAGAAAGAGGCGGGCCGCAGCCGCGGCGCCCTTCTTGCAACGCTGACTATGTGGCGAAACCATCGATCAGAGCGTCCCTCTCCCCGTCACTATACGAGGAGAGGTCGCCGGCAGGCGGGTGAGGGGCAGCGCCAACGCCTCGAAGGTAAGCGTGAGGGCAAATTCAATCTGGAAACACAATTGAGCCTACTGCGCTACTGTCCTTCGCCAGTCAGCGCGTCGACGCGTGCGCGCAGCGTCGCGACCTCCTCCTCGAGAGCTTGCACTCGCGCCTCGAGATCGGAGGCTGATGAGGTGGCTGATTGCGCCGGACGTGAGGCGACGGCTGCAATCTGCGGCACTCCGCTCAAGAGATGCACATAGCGGTCCTCACGCTGGCCGGGTCCACGATCGATCTGCTGAACGAGCGGCGGCTTGCGGCCGATCAACAGGTCGAGATTGCTGCGAAGCTCGTCGATGGAGGGTAACCGCACCATGCGCTCAGCTCGCGCCAGCAATTCATGAGCGGTCTGCGGACCGCGCAGCAACAGCAGGCCAAGCAGCGCGATCTGCGCCGAGGTCAGCGAAAAGCGCTGCGCGACGATATGTTCGTAGCGCTCGACGCGCGAGGCGAAGACCTGCCTGACCAGACCCTTCTGCTCAAGCTGGCTCAGCGCCCGCCTGACCTCGACCAGCTCGACCGACATCACCGGCTCGCGCGCCGTCTTCTGGTTGGCAGCGGCAAGTGCTGCATTGAGCGTCAGCGGGTAGATATCAGGTGTCAGCTCCTTCTTTTCGATCAGACAACCGAGCACGCGCGCTTCGACGGGAGAAAGGATGGGAAAGTCAGAGTCAGTCATAGATCGGCTATCCTTTTGAAGCTGGCGGGACAGCGCCCCCCTCTGTCCTGCCGGACATCTCCCCCACTTGCGGGGAGATTGACAGCTTCAGCGCTCTGCTCACTTCTGCAACGCTGATGATTGGCGAAAGTCGGCGTGACGGCCGATCTCCCCCCTCGTGGGGGAGATGTCCGGCAGGACAGAGGGGGGCGCGAAGGATCGCTACAGACGACACGATCTCGACGGCACCCGTCCGTCTACACCCTTCTCTCCACCATCATCTTCTTGATCTCGGCGATCGCCTTGGCCGGGTTGAGCCCCTTGGGGCAGGTCTGGGCGCAGTTCATGATGGTGTGGCAGCGATAGAGCCGGAACGGGTCTTCGAGATTGTCGAGCCGTTCGCCCGTGGCCTCGTCCCGGGAATCGATCAGCCAGCGATAGGCCTGAAGCAGTGTCGCCGGCCCGAGATAGCGGTCGCCGTTCCACCAGTAGCTCGGACAGGAGGTCGAGCAGCAGGCGCAAAGGATGCACTCGTAGAGCCCGTCGAGCTTTTCGCGGTCCTCATGGCTCTGCAGCCATTCCTTGGCCGGCTCGGGCGACACAGTTTTCAGCCACGGTTCGATCGAGGCGTGCTGGGCGTAGAAATTGGTGAGGTCGGGCACCAGATCCTTGACCACCTGCATATGCGGCAGCGGATAGACCTTGATCGCGCCGGAGATGTCGTCGCAGCCCTTGGTGCAGGCGAGCGTGTTGGAGCCGTCGATGTTCATGGCGCAGGAGCCGCAAATGCCTTCGCGGCAGGAGCGGCGCAAGGTCAGCGTCGGGTCGATCTTGTTCTTGATCCAGAGCAGCGCGTCGAGCACCATCGGCCCACAATCGTCCATATCGACGAAATAAGTGTCCATGCGCGGGTTTTCGTCATCGTCCGGCGACCAGCGGTAGATGCGGTATTCGCGCAGATTGGTAGCATTCTCCGGCTTCGGCCAGGTTTTTCCGGCCTTGATCTTCGAGTTTTTCGGAAGCGTCAGTTCGACCATTACCGCAGGCCCTTTCGGATGACGAGCTTCAGCCCGGACCAGATATCGTTCACGGCGGCGACCTTGACGTCGACAAGGTCGAGCTTCAGCGCCTCGGCGCGGATGACGTCCTCGGTGACGTCGGTCGGCACTTTCGACGCCTTCTTCGGCCAGGAGACCCAAACCATGCCGTCGCGCTTGATCGCCATCTCGACATCGCTCAGGCAACCCTCGATCTCGGCGCGCTGCCGGGTGAAGGCATGGATGGCATCGTATTTCTGGGCACCTGAAATCTTCGACCAGTCCGGCAGCCGGTCGACGTGGGCGAAGTCGACGGCTTCGGCCAGATCGTCGAGTTCCGCCGGCAGCGCGATAAAGGCGGCTGTCATCCCGTCCTTCAGGCCGAGCTTGGCCGGAAGGGGCGTGCCGGAATATCCTGAGACCGCCAGCGCCATCGTCAATACACCCTGGCCTTCGGCGCGATCTTGGCCGGGTTGATGCCGCCGTCTGCTTCCTTGAGCAGCGGCTCGGTGTGCACAGGCCGATAGCTGAGCGATACCTCGCCGGCCTCGCTGAGCCGGGACAGCGTATGCTTGCGCCAGTTCGCATCATCGCGAGCCGAAAAATCCTCCCGCGCATGCGCGCCGCGGCTCTCCTTGCGCGCCTCGGCGCCGTAGACCGTGGTGATGGCGTTGGCCATCAGATTTTCCAGCTCCAGCGTCTCGACCAGGTCGGAGTTCCAGATCATCGAGCGGTCGAACACTTTTACGTCCTTGAGCTCGCCCCAGATCTGCGAAATGCGCTTGCAGCCGCTTTCCAGCGATTCCTGCGTGCGGAACACCGCCGCATCATCCTGCATCGCCTTCTGCATCTTTTCGCGCAAGACCGCCGTCGGCGTCGAGCCGTTGGCATGACGCAGCCGGTCGAAGCGATCCATGATCTTCTCGACCGAGGCTTCGTTGGGCGAAGGGATCGCCGCGTTGCGGTCGATCACTTGGCCGGCCCGGATCGCCGCCGCGCGGCCGAACACCACCAAATCGATCAGCGAATTCGAGCCCAGCCGGTTGGCGCCATGGACGGAGGCGCAGCCCGCCTCGCCGACCGCCATCAGCCCGGGCGACACCTGGTCCGGGTTCAAGGCAGTGGGATTGAGCACCTCGCCCCAGTAATTGGTCGGCACGCCGCCCATATTGTAGTGGACCGTCGGCAGCACCGGGATCGGCTCCTTGGTCAGGTCGACGCCGGCAAAGATTTTTGCCGATTCCGAAATGCCCGGAAGTCTCTCACGCAAAACGGCCGGATCGAGGTGGTCGAGGTGGAGAAAAATGTGGTCCTTGTTCTTGCCGACGCCGCGTCCCTCGCGGATCTCCAGCGTCATGCAGCGCGAAACGACGTCGCGTGACGCCAGGTCCTTGGCCGACGGCGCGTAGCGCTCCATGAAACGCTCGCCCTCGGAATTGACGAGATAGCCGCCTTCGCCGCGCGCGCCCTCTGTGATCAGGCAGCCGGCGCCATAGATGCCGGTCGGGTGGAACTGCACGAACTCCATGTCCTGCAGCGGCAGCCCGGCG
>NZ_RZTI01000204.1:0-6748 GCF_003997275.1 Mesorhizobium sp. M6A.T.Ce.TU.002.03.1.1 | reverse complement strand
TTGTCCGACTGCCAACATAGAGGCTGGCAGTATCGAAATCATGAATATACGTGGTTGCAATTCGGCGAATGGTTCATTTGGATGGTTCACGGGGCTTTCGATACATTTCTTCCGCATCGAACAGCGGCTTGCTGCCGTCGCTGGCAAGCGTCCCCTTGCCGTCGATCAGTCCCACCGTCCGATAGAAGCAAGAACGCCGGCCGGTGTGGCAGGTTGCGTCGTGGCCCATCACTTTGACGCGCAACCATATGGCATCCTGGTCACAATCCGTGAGCATCTCGACGACGGTCTGGACGTTCCCGGACGTTTCGCCCTTCTTCCACAGAGCGCTGCGCGCGCGCGACCAGTAATGAGCGATGCCGGTTTCCAGCGTCAGCGCCAGCGCTTCGGTGTTCATATGCGCGACCATCAGCAGCATTCCGTCTTCGGCATCCGTAACGACGACGGTGACGAGGCCGCTGGCATCGAAGCGCGGCGAAAAGACCGTGCTTTCTTCCAGTGCCTTCTTGTCTGATGGAGCTTTCGGAAATTCCACTGCCGACATCGCCGGTCCTTGTTCAGAGCCTCGCCCATTCCGATAGGATCGGAATGGGCGAGGCTCTGTCTTGTTGTTTGGCCATGATCCTGTCCGAGAACCGGTTCCCACTTTTCGGTATCATGGCTAGCGACCGCGGGGGTCTTCAGCCCCTGCCGCCACGCACCATGGTGACGAAACGGACCTGTTCCTCGGGCGTGTCCTTGAAGACACCGGTGAAGGTCGAGGTCAGCGTCGTGGAGCCCTCCTTGCGGATGCCGCGCATGGCCATGCACATATGCTCGGCTTCGAGCATGACGGCGACGCCGCGCGGATTGAGCACATCCTGGATGACGCCGGCGATCTGTGCGGTCATGGCTTCCTGGGTCTGCAGGCGCTGGGCGAAGATATCGACGACGCGCGCGATCTTGGACAGGCCGACAACCTTGCCGTCCGGCAAATAGCCGACGTGCGCCTTGCCGATGATCGGCACCATGTGGTGCTCGCAATGCGAATGGAACGTTATATCCTTGACGAGGACAAGGTCGTCATAGCCGGCGACTTCCTCGAAGGTGCGGCCGAGTTCCTCGGCCGGGCACTTGTCGTAGCCGCCGAACATTTCGCGATAGGCCTTCACCACACGCTTTGGCGTGTCGACGAGGCCCTCCCGGTCCGGATTGTCGCCGGCCCAGCGCAACAGCGTGCGAACCGCGGCCTCGGCTTCGGCTTCGCTCGGCCGGTCGGTGACCGGCTTTTCCAGATAGGCGGAGGGGGGCATGAATTTCTTGATGACGGCATCCATAAAGGCGTCTCCCGTAGTTCCTCTCTCAGGAGGAACGAGTTGAACGGACCACGACCTTTCGGGTGTTGGAAACGTGCCCTGTTTCCAGCCCGTAAGCGGCGTGAACTTGATTTGAGCACGGACGAGGTTGTTGGTTGCCTTGTCCATACCCGACTACCAGCATTATATATGATCGTGCCGAGCGAAAGGAAGACCGTCAGCGGCAATCGCTGTTCGCTCGGCGGCGACGGATTGGAAAAATATGATCGACGATGTCTACAATGCGAAAATTCTGGGATTTGCCGGGAATATCGCGCGGATCGGCCGGCTCGACCATCCCGACGCAACCGCGCGCGCGCATTCCAAGCTGTGCGGCTCGACCGTGACCGTCGATCTGAAGATGGATGACGGCGTCGTCACCGATTTCGCCCATGACGTTAAAGCCTGCGCGCTTGGCCAGGCGTCGTCCTCGATCATGGCGCAGCATGTCGTCGGCGCCAGCGCGGATGAATTGCGCAGCGTTCGCGAGACGATGCTGAAGATGCTGAAGGAAAACGGCGCGCCGCCGGAAGGCCGCTTCGCCGACCTGAGATATCTCGAACCGGTGCGCGACTATAAGGCCCGCCACGCCTCGACCATGCTGACCTTCGATGCCGTGGTCGACGCGATCGGCCAGATCGAGAAGAAGCGCGCCGAACAGGCAGCTTAAATACCTTCCAGAGAACGCTTGCTTTCGGCAAATTCGACCCGGACCCATTCGGCGAACGCCGCAGCCGGTTCGGATAGGTTGCGCAGGCTCCTGGCAACCAGCCAATAGGCGCCGCAAACTATGTCGGTGCCGAATGGCTTGATCAACGCACCGGTCGCCAGTTCCTCCTTGGCCAGCAGAAGGTCAGCCAGCGCCACGCCGTGCCCCAGCACGGCGGCCTGCTTCGACAGCGACGCGTCCGCCAGCAACGGGCCACGCTCCGGCATCTCATCCGCGGCTACGCCTGCTGCCTCGAACCAGCGAGCCCAGCTCTGCCGATTTTCTTCATGCAGCAAGGTGTAGCGCCGCAGGTCGGCCGGGCTTTCCAGTGCCGGACCGGCCGCGGAAAGAGCTGGCGACAGCACAGGCGAATAGATGACCGAAGCAAGGCATTCCGCCTCGCTGCGCGGCCATGACGTGCTGTGGGCGCTGAAGCGCAGAGCGAGTTCGGCCTGATCGCTGCGGAACTCGATCAGGCGCGGGTCGACGTCGAGGGAAATGTCGATATCCGGCCGCAGCTCGCGAAATCGATTGAGCCGCGGCACAAGCCAGGATGCGGCAAGCGAAGGCTCGACGCTGACGCAGACCACGGATTGGGCCGGCGTCGCCATCATTTCCGAAAGCAGCCCATCGATTGCGTCGAAACTTCTGACGAGTTGATCGAGCAAGCGCCGGCCGGTGTCGGTAAGCTCGACGCGGCGATGGTGGCGCACGAACAAGGGCTGGCGCAGGAACAGCTCGAGTTCGCGGATCTGACGGCTGATCGCCGCTTGGGATACAAAGAGTTCGTCGGCCGCCCGGCTGAAGCTCAGCTGCCTGCCGGCGGCTTCGAAACTCCTCAATGCTGTCAGGGGAAGGCGCCCGCGCTTCATTTGCATAATCTCAAGTTATCCGAGGTGGAAACTATACTCGTTTGAGGATGAAGGCCAGCAGGGGTCAAATCGACACTCAAAAGAGATGAGGCCATGATCCATTTTCTGAGCATTTTTGGCGATGTCATCCGGGTCGCGACATTTCAAGCGCGTGGCGCGAGGCCGCCATATGCCGGACGCTGCGAAGAGAGCGCGGCTGCTCGCTGCATATCTTGGCCGATCGGTATCCCGCCCGCCGTCCAAGCGCCTGAGGCGGACAACAGGGCGGTGATCAGAAGGGGATTGCGTTCTCTGGTCGAAGTCCACATCTATCGTGCAAGGAAACGCGATGCGGAGAATGCGGTGCGCGACCAACATGGGCATGCGCATGTCGCCAGGTCGCTCCAGCGCGGGCGCAACTGGCCCGGCCCGTGGCGCAAGACGCCCGGCCGCCTGCTGGGCACATCGCTCGTGCGTTTTTACCAACTGACGCTGTCCGGTTTTGTCGGCAATTCGTGCCGGCACCTGCCAACCTGCTCCGAATACGCGCATGAAGCGATCGCCCGCCACGGCCTGTGGGCGGGTGGCTGGATGGGGCTTTTCAGGGTGCTGCGCTGCGGACCGTTCGGCACGCATGGTATCGACCGGGTGCCGGAAGTGCTGGAAGACCGTTATGTCTGGTTCACGCCCTGGCGGTATTGGCGGATCGGAAAAAAGCGTGACCCGGAAGACTGATGGCGGTAGGGGCGTGGGCAATCGGGCAGATCTTTACGATTTGCTAAGCTTGACCGCATCTTGCGCATTTAAGACAAAATCGAGACAAGACGCCTCGCTAAGCCGCTCCTGACCTGCCTCAGGAGAGATTGCCAAATGCGCCAGATAGACCGCCGTCCATTCGTCTTCGCCTTGGTTCTCTACCTTCTGGCTTGGTTTTTGGGCTTTCCGATCCGCGCTCAATCCGCGCCGCAGAACGACGTTGAATGCACGCTGATCCTGGATGCTGCAAGCGGCGAAACGCTGTATCGGCAAGGGGTTTGCGACCAGCGCTTCAGTCCCGCCTCGACTTTCAAGGTCCCATTGTCGCTGATCGGCTATGATGCGGGAATCCTAATCGACGAGCACACGCCGGCATGGGACTACAAGCCGGAGTTCAATGCGGTGAAGCGGGACCAGAAAACAGTCGACCCGACGATCTGGGAGAAGGACTCGGTGCTGTGGTTTTCGCGGGAAATCACCCGCCGGCTCGGCAGCGAGCGCTTTGCCGGCTACGTGTCGAAATTCGACTACGGCAACACGGATGTTTCTGGCAACGCCGGCAAGAATGATAGCCTCACCCGGTCCTGGGTGAATTCTTCCCTCAAGATTTCGCCGGTCGAACAGGTGAATTTCCTGCGTCGGCTGCTTGACCGCAACCTGCCGGTTTCGGACAAGGCCTTCGCGATGACCAAGGCGATCTTGCCGACCTTCCAGGCAGGTGGCTGGACGGTGCAGGGCAAGACCGGGAGCACAAGGCTTCGCAACGACGCCGACAAGGTGAGGGATGACCGCTCGCTTGGCTGGTTTGTCGGCTGGGCGCAAAAGGATGGCCGCAAGATCGTCTTTGCCCGCCTTGTGGTCGACACGAAACGATCGGACACGCCCAAGGGCCCTCAGACGCGTGCGATGTTCCTGAAAGAGCTGCCGAATCTCATCAAACAAGACTAAGTGATCCACCACCCGCCTTTACGACGCGGGAATCTGCCCATAAAAGACTGCCGCCGGACGCATCCGGCTTTTACTTTTATGCATGTGGTCGCCCCAAAACCGCTACGCACTTTTGGGCGACATGCATTTCACCACCCGCGCTCGTTTGCGGGACTGGATAGGAGAACTCTATGCTGAATTCCGTTTCCCTGACATTTCCCGATGGCTCCGTCCGCGACTATGAAGCCGCGATGACCGGCGCCGGCCTGGCGGAATCGATCTCGAAGTCGCTGGCCAAGAAGGCCGTTGCCTACGCGATCGATGGCGTCGTGCGCGATCTTTCCGATCCGCTCGGCAAGTCCGGCAAGGTCGAGATCATCACCCGCGAAGACCCGCGCGCGCTGGAGCTTATCCGCCACGACGCAGCACACGTGCTGGCCGAGGCCGTGCAGGAATTGTGGCCGGGTACGCAGGTGACCATCGGTCCGGTGATCGAGAACGGGTTCTACTATGATTTTGCCCGCAATGAGCCGTTCACGCCCGACGATTTCCCGGTGATCGAGAAGAAGATGCGCGAGATCATCGCGCGCAACAAGCCGTTCACCAAAGAGGTGTGGTCGCGCGAGAAGGCGAAGAAAATCTTTGCCGACAAGGGCGAGCGCTACAAGCTCGAGCTGATCGACGCGATTTCCGAAGATCAGGATCTCAAGATCTATGCGCAAGGCGACTGGTTCGACCTTTGCCGCGGCCCGCATATGACCTCGACCGGCCAGATCGGCAACGCTTTCAAGCTGATGAAGGTGGCCGGCGCTTACTGGCGCGGCGATAGCAACAACCCGATGCTAACGCGCATCTACGGCACGGCCTGGGCCGATCAGGCGCAGCTCGACGCCTATCAGACCATGCTGGAGGAAGCCGAAAAGCGCGATCACCGGAAGCTCGGCCGCGAGATGGACCTGTTCCATTTCCAGGAAGAGGGGCCGGGCGTCGTCTTCTGGCACGCCAAGGGCTGGAGGATGTTCCAGAACCTGGTCAACTACATGCGCCGCCGCCTCGACGAGCAGGGCTATCAGGAGGTCAACGCGCCGCAGGTTCTCGACAAGAGCCTGTGGGAGACGTCGGGCCACTGGGGCTGGTACCGGGACAATATGTTTAAGGTGACGGTTGCCGGCGACGACACCGACGACGACCGGGTGTTTGCGCTGAAGCCGATGAACTGCCCCGGCCACGTCCAAATCTTCAAGCACGGGCTGAAGTCCTACCGCGATCTGCCGGTAAAGCTTGCGGAATTCGGCAATGTGCATCGCTATGAGCCGTCCGGCGCGCTGCACGGGCTGATGCGCGTGCGCGGCTTTACCCAGGACGATGCCCACATCTTCTGCACCGAGGAACAGCTCGCCGACGAGTGCATCAAGATCAACGACCTGATCCTGTCGACCTATGCCGATTTCGGCTTCGACGAAATCACCGTCAAGCTGGCGACCCGCCCCGAAAAACGGGTCGGCACCGATGCGATGTGGGATCATGCCGAGGGCGTGCTGCAGGACGTGCTCGACAAGATCGCGGCGCGGTCGGGCAACCGGATCAAGACGGGCGTCAATCCGGGCGAGGGCACGTTCTACGGGCCGAAGTTCGAATATGTGCTGAAGGACGCCATTGGCCGCGACTGGCAATGCGGCACCACGCAGGTTGATTTCAACCTGCCGGAACGGTTCGGCGCCTTCTACATCGGCTCCGATTCGGAAAAGAAGCAGCCGGTGATGGTGCATCGCGCCATCTGCGGCTCGATGGAGCGCTTCCTCGGCATCCTGATCGAGAATTATTCGGGTCATTTCCCGCTGTGGTTCGCGCCGCTGCAGGTGGTGGTGGCGACGATCACCTCAGATGCCGACGATTACGCGCAAAAGGTCGTCGCGCAGCTGAAGGCGGCCGGACTGTTGGCGGAAGCCGATCTTCGCAACGAGAAGATCAACTACAAGGTCCGCGAGCACAGCCTGGCCAAGGTTCCGGTTATCCTCGTCTGCGGCAAGCGCGAGGCGGAGGAGGAGACGGTCAACATCCGCCGGCTCGGCTCGCGCGACCAGGAATCGCTTGGCCTTGGGCAGGCGGTGGCAATGCTTGCCGAAGAGGCGGTGACGCCCGACCGCAAGCGCAAACGGGCGGCCTAGACC
>NZ_RZTI01000203.1:0-6790 GCF_003997275.1 Mesorhizobium sp. M6A.T.Ce.TU.002.03.1.1 | reverse complement strand
CCCCCTTGGGGGGAGGGTGGCCGCGAAGCGGTCGGGTGGGTTCGGTGGCGACGCGCGCCGACCTGATCTCTTGCCGCGAGGTTGTTTCTGATGCCCCGTACCCTCGTGAGCTTCGAAATGCGTCAAAAGGCGCGCGCGCTTCGAGTTCATGCGACCAAGGGCGAATCCCTGCTGTGGTATGAACTGCGCGAGCTGAAATCGGCCGGCATCAAGTTCCGCCGCCAGTGTCCGATTGGGCCCTATATCGTTGACTTTGCCTGCCTCGCGGTAAAGCTGGTCGTGGAAGTGGATGGTGATCTGCACGAGCAGGAACTGGGCAAACGGCACGATGCTGTCCGTGACGCCTATCTGCGATCGCTCGGGTTCGATATCTTTCGCGTCGATGAGCCCGATGTCATAAACAGCGCTTGGCATGTGGCGCAGGCGGTCAAGGAGAAAGTCGCGCGCATGTTCGGCGACCCCACCCGACCGCTTCGCGGCCACCCTCCCCTCGAGGGGGAGGGGGACGCCGCGCAATAGATGAGAGGAATTTGAATGGCCGCACCCGGCGAGAATCTGCGAATCAATTCAGACCGTTTGTGGGATTCGATAATGGAGATGGCGAAGATCGGCCCCGGCATTGCCGGCGGCAACAATCGCCAGACATTGACCGATGAGGACGGCGAAGGGCGGCATCTGTTCAAGCGCTGGTGCGAAGCGGCGGGGCTCGAAATGGGCCTCGACGAGATGGGCACGATGTTTGCCCGCCGCGAAGGCACCGACCCTGATCTGCCGCCTGTCTATGTCGGTAGCCATCTCGATACTCAGCCGACCGGCGGCAAGTATGACGGCGTGCTCGGCGTGCTTGGCGGGCTGGAGATCGTGCGCTCGCTCAACGAGCTCGGCATCAAGACCAAACATCCGATCGTCGTCACCAACTGGACGAACGAGGAAGGTGCGCGCTTTGCGCCGGCCATGATGGCATCCGGCGTTTTTGCCGGCGTCCTCGACCAGGCCGATGTCTATTCGCATGTCGACAAGGACGGCAAGAAGTTTGGCGAGGAGCTCGAACGCATCGGCTGGAAGGGCGCCGAGAAAGTCGGTGACCGCAAGATACACGCCTTCTTCGAGCTGCATATCGAGCAAGGGCCGATCCTCGAGGACGAGGGCATCGATATCGGCGTCGTCACCCATGGCCAGGGGCTGAAATGGCTGCAGGTGACGCTGACCGGCAAGGAGGCGCATACCGGCTCGACGCCGATGCCCAAGCGCCGCAACGCCGGGCTCGGCATGGCGCGGGTGATCGAGCTGGTTCACGAGATCGCCATGGACTACCAGCCCGACGCCGTCGGCGCGGTCGGCCATATGGAGGTCTATCCGAACTCGCGCAACATCATCGCCGGACGCACCGTATTCACCATCGACATCCGCTCGCCGGAAAAGGAAGTGCTGGACGCGATGGACGGGCGCATCCGTGAGGGGATCGACACGATCTGCGAAGCGCTCGACATCAAATACGTGATCGATCAGGTCGGCCATTTCGATCCGGTCACCTTCGATGCGGGCTGCGTCAAGGCTGTGCGGGAAGCGGCAGAGCGCTTGGGTTATACGCATCGCAACATCGTCTCCGGGGCCGGCCACGACGCCTGCTGGATCAACCGCGTCGCGCCGACGGCAATGGTGATGTGCCCGTGCGTCGATGGCCTGTCGCACAACGAGGCCGAAGAGATCTCCAAGGAATGGGCGGCGGCCGGCGCCGATGTTTTGTTCCATGCGGTGGTGGAGACGGCTGTCATCGTGGAGTGAGCTAGAAACCAAGATTCCGAACGCCGCTCGCCAGAAGCGCGAAGAGAACAAGGGAACAAGAAAATGTCCAAAGTCATCAAGAACGGCACCATCGTGACCGCCGACCGCAGCTGGAAGGCCGACGTGCTGTTCAAGCACGGCAAGATCATCGCCATCGGCCCGGATCTGCATGGCGACCACGAGTTCGACGCCACCGGCTGCTATGTGATGCCGGGCGGCATCGACCCGCATACCCATCTCGAAATGCCGTTCATGGGCACATACTCGGCCGATGATTTCGAGAGCGGCACGCGCGCCGCGCTTGCCGGCGGCACCACCATGGTTGTCGATTTCTGCCTGCCGGCGCCGCAGCAGTCTCTGCTCGAGGCCTTGCAGATGTGGGACAACAAGACCTCGAAAGCATCCTGCGACTATTCCTTCCACATGGCGATCACCTGGTGGGGCAAGCAGGTGTTCGACGAGATGGCCACCGTCGTCGACAAGGGCATAACCTCGTTCAAGCACTTCATGGCCTACAAGGGGGCGCTGATGGTCGACGACGACGAGATGTATTCGTCGTTCCAGCGTTGCGCCGATCTTGGCGCGCTGCCGCTGGTCCATGCCGAGAATGGCGACGTGGTTGCCGCCCTGTCGCAGAAGCTGCTGGCCGCGGGCAATAACGGCCCCGAAGGGCACGCCTATTCGCGCCCGCCGGAAGTGGAAGGCGAGGCGACCAACCGCGCCATCATGATCGCCGACATGGCCGGCGTGCCGCTCTATGTCGTCCACGTCTCCTGCGAGCAGGCCCATGAAGCCATTCGCAGAGCGCGACAGAAAGGCATGCGCGTGTTTGGCGAGCCATTGATCCAGCATCTGACGCTCGATGAGAGCGAATATTTCGACAAGGACTGGGACCATGCGGCGCGCCGGGTGATGAGCCCGCCCTTCCGCAACAAATTGCATCAGGATTCGCTGTGGGCCGGCCTGCAGGCCGGATCGCTGCAAGTGGTGGCGACCGACCATTGCGCCTTCACCACCAGCCAAAAGCGCAACGGCGTCGGCGATTTCACCAAAATCCCGAACGGCACCGGCGGGCTCGAGGACCGTTTGCCAGTGCTGTGGACGGCGGGCGTCAACACCGGCCGGCTGACGATGAACGAATTCGTCGCGGTGACCTCGACCAACATCGCCAAGATCCTCAACATGTATCCGAAGAAGGGCGCCATCGTCGAAGGCGCGGACGCCGACATCGTGGTCTGGGACCCGAAGCGAAAGAAGACGATCACCTCCAAGAAACAGCAATCGGTGATCGACTACAACGTCTTCGAAGGTTTTGAGGTCACCGGCCTGCCGCGCTTTGTCTTCTCGCGCGGCGAACTGTCGATCCAGGAGGCTGAGGTCAAGGCGAAGCCCGGCCATGGCGAGTTCGTCGGCCGCGAGCCGAATGCAGCGGTCAACCGGGCGCTGTCGACCTGGAAGGAGATTTCTGCGCCGCGCAAAGTGGAACGCACAGGTATTCCGGCGACCGGGGTCTGAACATGCACGCTGTTCATGTCGCCATAGCAGCCGCGGCCCTGCTGGCCGCCGGCCAGGCTTCGGCCGCCGCGATCGACCTTTCCAAGCCCTATGGCAACAAGTCAGGCTGTATCAACAAGAACGGTCAGCAGGTCTATGCCGAGGACATGCTGCTCCTGACCGACAAGGAATTCATCACCGTGGCCAGCGCCTGCACTTTCACCGAAAAGCAGGCACAGGCCGACGGTTCGCTGGTGGTGAAATCACTGTGCGACGCGGAAGGCGAGGAAGGTCAGTCGCCAATCCAGTTCACCATCAGGCGCAGCCTGAAGAACGCCAAGAGGCTGGTGATTGCCGACGAGGACGGCCTGGTCATGGGGGAAGTCTCCCGTTGCCGATGATGGCCGCTGCCTCAGCGTCGGCCTCAGGCGACCTGCCCATCCAGTTGCGGCAGCAGGACGACGCTTTCCTGTTCGTTGGGATCGGTGCGGGCGATGACCGCCGAGGCCGGGCTGGCGCTCAGATTGGCCGGCAGATGCGGCACTCCGGCAGGAATGTAGAAGAGGTCACCGGACTTGACCACGATCTGCTGTTCGAGCCGGTCGCCATACCAGGTATGGACCTCGCCGGAGAGCACATAGATCGCCGTCTCATGGCTTTCATGCATGTGCGCCTTGGCGCGGGCACCGGGGGGCATGGTGAGCAGGTGCATGCAGATACCGGAGGAACCGACGGTCTCGGCGGCGATGCCGGTGAAATAACTCAGTCCCTGCTTGCCTTCATAAGAGCTTTCAGGGCGGATAAGATGACAAGTGGGTTTGGGCGACATCGGGGCGACTCTCGATCGAGTGGGAACTCTCAGCCGGACAGGACGGGGCGAGTGGAAAGCAACATCGAGGAAAGATCAACCGGATTCCGACCGGCGCGGCAGCGGTGCGAAAAGGCAGGCTGCGGCCTATGACGGGAGCATCGCCAGCCGTCGTTTCGGCAAGCAAGCTCGGCCTGACCTTCCAAACCAGTGACGGTCCGGTGCAGGCATTGTCGAATGTCGACCTGACCATCGGCAAGGGTGAATTCGTGTCCTTCATCGGGCCATCCGGCTGCGGCAAGACGACCTTGCTGCGGGTCATCGCCGATCTGGAGAAGCCGACCTCGGGAGCCATCTCCGTCAACGGCATGACGCCCGAGCAGGCGCGTGAGAGCCGCGCCTATGGCTATGTCTTCCAGGCGGCCGCACTTTATCCGTGGCGCACGATCTCGCGCAATGTGGCGCTGCCGCTGGAGATCATGGGCCTGTCAAAGGCAGAGCAGGCGGCGCGGATCAAGCGCACGCTCGATCTCGTCAACCTGTCCGGCTTCGAGCAGAAATACCCCTGGCAGCTTTCCGGCGGCATGCAGCAGCGCGCCTCGATCGCGCGGGCGCTGGCCTTCGATGCCGATCTTTTGTTGATGGACGAGCCGTTCGGCGCGCTGGACGAGATCGTGCGCGACCATCTCAACGAACAACTGCTGGAACTGTGGGAACGGACCAACAAGACCATCTGCTTCGTCACCCATTCCATTCCCGAGGCGGTCTACCTCTCGACGCGCATCATCGTCATGTCGCCGCGTCCGGGCCGCGTCAGCGACGTCATCGAATCGACGCTGCCGAAGAAGCGGCCGCTCGACATCCGCGAGACGCCGGAATTCCTGGCGATCGCCGCGCGCGTGCGTGATGGGCTCAGAGCAGGGCACAGCTATGATGATTGAGGCGGTGGGGAACGGGCTTTCGCATTCGCCTCACGAGGGAGCGGCTAACCACGCGTTCGTCATCCTAGGGCGGAGCAGCCGCGAAGCGGCGTGCGCAGACCCTAGGATCCATGCCGTGACGTTGGCCGAAGGGCCTAAGCGGTCGAGAATGTCCGCCAGGCAAGGCACGGCAGCGGGCCCTTTCTTTGGGTCGGGACCACTATTCCGCACCGTTGCGGGGCGGGGAGGTAACGGCATGGATCCTAGGGTCTGCGCCGCGTCGCTTCGCTCCTTGCTTCGCCCTAGGATGACGAAGAACGGGCATGACCACTCTCTCCCGTCGGGGAGAGGAGCGCATTCATCGTGCGAGCGTCGCTAGATGGACTCCTTTCGCGACAAGCTCATCCCGGTGACCTCGATCCTCGCGGGCGTGGTGGTCGTCTGGTATGTGTTCGCCGTCATCCTCAACGCGCCGTTCCAGCGCGATCTCGACCGCCGCGCCGGCGAGACGCCTGATGTTGTGGAATTTATCGGCAAGACGATGTCGCAGCCGAAGCCGACACTGCCGGCGCCGCATCAGGTGGCGGTGAATTTCTTCGAGAACACGTTTCTGCGCAAGATCACCAGCAACCGCAGCCTTGTCTACAATGCCTGGGTGACGCTGTCCTCGACGTTGCTCGGCTTCGCGTTCGGCACCGCGCTCGGCATCGTCATCGCCGTCGGCATCGTGCATGTGGCGACGCTCGACCGCAGCCTGATGCCGTGGATCATCGCTTCGCAGACGATTCCGATCCTGGCGGTGGCGCCGATGATCATCGTCGTGCTGGCGGCGATCGGCGTCACCGGCCTGATCCCGAAGGCGCTGATCTCGACCTATCTGTCGTTCTTCCCGGTGGCCGTCGGCATGGTGAAGGGCCTGCGCTCGCCCGAGCTCACCCATCTCGATCTGATGCATACCTACAATGCCAGCCCTTCGCAGACCTTCTGGAAATTGCGTGTGCCGGCGTCGGTGCCGTTCCTGTTCACCTCGATGAAGGTGGCGGTCGCCGCCAGTCTGGTCGGCGCCATCGTCGGCGAACTGCCGACCGGCGCCGTCGCCGGCATCGGTGCCAAGCTGCTCGCCGGTGCTTATTACAGCCAGACCATCGACATCTGGTCGGCGCTGGTTGCCGGCTCGGTGGTGGCAGCCCTGCTGGTGATGGTCGTCGGCATTGCCGGGCGCATCGTCGATCGCGCCATGGGCGGGAGACCGGCATGAACTCCCTCCTTTCGTCGATCACGCCTCGTTCCTGGCAAGGGGTTGCCGCGCTCGTACTTCTTGCCGGCGCGCTGCTTCTTTGGCCACTTGTCGATGCCACGCCCGGTTACGGTACGGCGACCGTGGCTTTGATTTTCTTCTTGCTGCTCCTTGCAATTGCTGCCGACAACTTTCCACCGGTGATTGGGGTGGTATTGCTTTTCCTTGGCGCGCATGGCGCGGCGTGGCTGCTGCTCGCGGGCATAGCCGGCAATGAAGGCACCGCCGGCGCATCCTTCTATCTGCTGCTTGCCGCCGCATGGCTGTTGGCTTGGCGCTGCGTCACGGTCCTGTCCGCGCTTCGCCCGACCTCGCGCTGGGCGGCGACCGCTTTGAGGCTGATCATCCCGGCGATCTTCGGCGCCTGGATCCTGATCATCTGGGAAGCGGTGACGCGTGGGGCCGGCATACCCTTCATCCTGCTGCCGCCGCCAAGTGCCATCGGCGCGCGCATCGCCGGTTCGCTGCCGGTGCTCGGCGCCGATG
>NZ_RZTI01000202.1:0-6977 GCF_003997275.1 Mesorhizobium sp. M6A.T.Ce.TU.002.03.1.1 | reverse complement strand
ATCTGACGGCGGGCGTGTTGAAGGCCGATTCGGGGCTGACGCAGTTCGGCGGCCGGGTTTCGGATTCTGGCGAAGGCCGCTGGACGCTGAAGGCGGCCATCGACACCGGCGTGCCGGCGCCGGTTCTGTCCTCAGCCCTGTTCGACCGCTTCTCCTCGCAAGGCGAATCCGAGTTCGCCGACAAGCTGCTATCCGCCATGCGTTACGCTTTCGGCGGCCATGTCGAAAAGCCGAAGGCCGGCTCGTGACGGGGGAGACACGCTCATGAGCCTGGAACGGTCCGATACGCTGGTGCTTTTCGGGGCAACCGGCGATCTCGCCCACAAGAAGATCTTCCCCGCACTTTACGCCATGGTCGCCAAGGGAACGCTCACCGAGCCGGTGATCGGCGTCGCTTTCGACGCCTGGGACCTGCAGCAGTTGCAGGCGCGAGCCCGCGACGGCATCGTCAAGGCGACCGGCAAGGTCGACGAAAAAATCTTCGCGAAACTCGCCTCGCTGCTTCGCTATGTCAGCGGCGACTACCGTGGCGCTGCGACATTCGAGAAGCTGAAAAGCGTGCTGGGGACCGCGCAGCATCCCCTGCACTATCTGGCGGTTCCGCCGACCATGTTCGAGACGGTCATCCAGGGGCTGGAGCAGTCGGGTGCGGCCCAGGGTGCGCGCCTGATGGTGGAAAAGCCCTTCGGCCACGATCTGCAATCGGCGCGCTGGCTGAACCGGGTGCTGCATCTGGTATTCGATGAGCAGTCGATCTTCCGCATCGACCATTATCTCGGCAAGGAGGCGATCCAGAACCTGCTCTATTTCCGCTTCGCCAATTCCTTTCTCGAGCCGATCTGGAACCGCAATTTCGTCGAAAGCGTGCAGATCACCATGGCCGAGGATTTCGGCGTCGAAGGCCGCGGCCGCTTCTACGACGAGGTCGGCTGCATCCGCGACGTCATCGAGAACCATTTGCTCAACATCCTGTTGCTGCTCGCCATGGAACCGCCCGTTGGCCGCTCGGCTGACGATCTGATCGACGAGAAGGTGCAGGTTCTGCGGGCAATCCGGACACTGACCAAAGACGATGTCGTGCGCGGCCAATTCAAAGGCTATCTCCAGGAGCCCGGGGTGGCGCCGAATTCGCCGGTCGAGACCTTCGCGGCGGTGCGTTTCTTCGTCGACACATGGCGCTGGCAGGACGTGCCCTTCTTCATCCGCGCCGGCAAATCGATGCCGGTGCACGCCACCGAGGTAATCGTGCGGCTGAAGCGGCCGCCGCTCGACGTCTTCGACCCGATCAAGCCCGACGACGCCAACCACGTGCGCTTCCGCATCGATCCGCAAGTAGCGATCTCGATCGGCGCCCAGCGCAAGGCCGCCGGTGACGACATGATCGGCGAGCAGGTCGAGCTGACCGCGCTCGACGACAGCAAGGACGACATGCCGCCCTATGAGCGCCTGATCGGCGATGCCATGAACGGCAACGGCCAGTTGTTCACCCGCCAAGACGCCAGCGAGCTTGCCTGGCGGATCGTCGGCCCGGTGCTTGGCGACACCACGCCGCCCCCGCTTTATGAGCCGGGGACATGGGGGCCTGCCGATGCGATGGCCGGGTTTGGACCGCCGAACGGCTGGATCAATCCGGCGAAATGAATTGGAGAGGCGACGCAATGGCCAAGGTGGCGAAAAAGCCGGCACAGGACAGCGAAAAGATCGTGCTTGCGATCGATATTGGCGGCTCCCATGTCAAGATCCTTACCAGCGCCGGCGGCGAGGAGCGCAAGGCCGATTCCGGACCCGGGCTGACGCCGCAGCAGATGATCGCGGCCGTGCAGGCACTCGCCGATGGCTTGCCCTACGACGTCGTCTCGATGGGTTATCCCGGCCCGGTGCATCACAACCGGCCGCTGACCGACCCGGCCAATCTCGGAAAGGGCTGGGTCGGATGCGACTTCGCAGCGCAGTTCGGCAAGCCGGTGAAGGTGATCAACGACGCGTTGATGCAGGCTGTCGGCAGCTACGAGGGTGGGCGCATGCTGTTCCTGGGTCTGGGAACGGGCCTGGGTGCTGCGATGATCGTAGACAACGTCGCCCAGCCGATGGAGCTCGCGCATCTTCCTTACAAGAAGGGCCGCAGTTTCGAGGACTATGTCGGCGAACGCGGCCTGGAGAAGCGCGGCAGGAAGAAATGGCGCAAGCACGTCTTCGACGTCATCGAGCGGCTTCGCGCCGCCATGCAGCCTGACTATGTGGTCATCGGCGGCGGCAATGTCGACGAACTCGACGAGTTGCCTGCCGGTTGCAGGCGCGGCGACAACACACGCGCCTTCGAAGGTGGGTTTCGACTGTGGCGCGACAAATCCCTGATTATCTGATATTATGGCGGTTTAGGGTCAGACCTGTTGAACCGACCCTGCCGTTAGTATTGTTATTCAAAATAATGTGCGACGTGGCTCGGCGTCATTGCGTTACGCAGATTTGCCGACTAGGAACTCTATGACCCCCACGGACGGAGAAAATAGATTGACCGACGACAGCAACAAGGCCCGCAAGGACATCGACCTTCTCGAGCTGACCGCTCACATCGTGTCCGCCTACGTCGAGAAGAACCGCTTGCCCGCTTCCGGCCTCGGCGATCTCATCGCGAGCGTCAGCGCGTCGATAGGTGGACTCGGACAACCCGCCGTTCCGGTGGCAGCGCCGCTGATCCCCGCGGTCAACCCCAAGAAATCGGTAACGCCGGACTACATCGTCTGCCTTGAGGACGGCAAGAAGTTCAAATCCCTGAAGCGCCATATCGGTGTTCATTTCGGGCTGACACCGGACGCTTACCGCGCCAAATGGGGCTTGCCGGCCGACTATCCGATGGTTGCCCCCAACTATGCGGCCTCGCGCTCGCAACTGGCGAAGGCAATCGGCCTCGGCCGTAAGGCCGCCCCGCCGGCGCCCGTCAAGAAGACCAGGAAGCCCAAGGCCACGGTCTGACACGCCGTTCGAAGCCCGGCGGACATCTCCCTGATCGCTTCAGGTTTGCGCTGCCCCTCATCGCCCTGCCGGGCACTTCTCCCCGTATAGTGACGGGGAGAAGGACGCCTTCGAAAAGTATTTCGCCAATCTCACCTGGAAACCCTTGATCCAGAGCCGATTTTTGCGCGCGCCCCGCACCGAACTGCGCTAAAAAGCGCTGTGGTCGGACCAGCGCCCATTGTGGAAGCCCCGCCGGCCGATACACAGTCTCGCCGGGGCCATTCACAAATGACAGCCGAACAAACATCGCCCGACCAGCGCTATGCCGCCTTCCGCCACAAACCCTTCCTGAGCTATTGGGCGGCGCGCTTCCTCTCCACATTCGCCACCCAGATCGTATCCGTCGCCGTCGGCTGGCAGGTGTATGACCTGACCCGTGATCCGTTCGATCTCGGGCTTGTCGGCATTGTCCAGTTCCTGCCTTCGCTGCTGCTGGTGCTGGTCACCGGGGTGGTCGCCGACCGTTTCGGACGCCGTCTGATTATGGCGCTGACGGTCCTGCTGGAGGCGATCTGCGCGCTGGCTCTGCTGCTGCTGACGCTGCGCGGCCTTAGCGGGCCGGGCTTGATCTTCGGCGTGCTCGCCATGTTCGGCATCGCGCGCGCCTTCTTCGGACCGGCCGCAGCGTCGCTGTTCGCCAATCTCGTGCCACCAGAGGATTTTGGCAACGCAATCGCCTGGAATTCGTCAGCCTGGCAGACGGCAACCATCATTGGACCCGTCGCCGGCGGCCTGCTCTACGGGCTTTCGGCCGAAGCGGCATACGGCACCGCTGCCGTTCTGATGTTTGTCGCCGCGGTGTTGATCTTCACCATCCCGAAGCCTGCCCAGCGCAGCGAGACCGACAAGCCGACGATGCAGACCCTGTTTGCCGGCTTCGGCTATATCTGGAGCGAGAAGATCGTGCTCGGCGCCATTTCGCTCGACCTGTTCGCCGTGCTTTTGTCCGGCGCCACGGCACTGCTGCCGGTCTACGCGCGCGACATCCTCGACCTCGGCCCGTGGGGCCTCGGACTGTTGCGCTCGGCACCGGGCATCGGCGCCATCTGCGTTGCCATCTGGCTGGCCGGACATCCGATCCGCAACCACGCCGGCCTGGTGATGCTCGGCTTCGTCGCGCTGTTCGGCACCTTTACCGTGGTGTTCGGCCTCTCCACCATCACCTGGCTATCGATCGCCGCACTCGCCTTGCTCGGCGCCACCGACATGTTCAGCGTCTATATCAGAGAGACGCTGATCCAGCTGTGGACGCCGGACCAGGTGCGCGGTCGCGTCAACGCCGTCAACCAGGTCTTCGTTGGCGCCTCCAACGAGCTCGGCGAATTCCGCGCAGGCACCATGGCGGCGTTGATCGGCACCGTGCCCGCGGTGGTGATTGGCGGCGTCGGCGCAGTCATTGTCGCCGGGTTGTGGGCGGTGCTGTTCCCGCAGCTGCGCAAGGTGCGCCACCTCAACGGGCGAAACTGATCCAGAGCGCACTGATCCGGGCGCTGGCCCGCGGCAATCTCGAAGGCCGGGTCGGGCAGAGACACACCCTCGGCGACATGCCTGGCGATGCTATGGCTGAGCGATCGCGCTTTGGCTAACTTACAATTTGTTCGGCGGCAGCTTCATCGAGGCCAGCTGCCGCTTGGGCGGCAAGACCGCGGGCCGCTGCTTGTGAATCGTAAAATTCCTCGAGTGCATAGACCCTGCCCCACCGCAGGGTGAACACGTGGAGACCACGGTTGACGTACGACGCGTCGCCGTTGAGCAGCGTTGCGGTGCCGTCCCACTGGGCAAACACGGTGGTATGCCACGGCCAGCCCTTCACCCAGATGTGGTTGACCGTGAGATGGAGATTAGGCAGGACGCGGCCGAGGCGCTCAAACCAGCGGCGCACGGCTTCTTTGTCGTGGCGCTCACCACCAAGCGCGTGGGCACCGGAAACGCGGTGATGGACACGCGGCACGAGTGCTTTCACCGCCGCATTCCAGCGATGGTTGTTGACGTCGTCGAAGCTCTGTCGGATCGATTTCTCGACAAAATAACTGTATAGCATTTGACCTCTCCTCCAAACTTATTCAGTGGCGTGACCGAGGGCACCGCGTGGCGCTCCCGTCCGGTGATTTTTGACCGCCGCCACGTCCGCCAGCACAATGGCGGGTCTCGTTTTCATGCCCATCGCCTCATCTCGAAATAGATTGCGTTCGTCCTCTATAAGGATTATAGATTACGAATGCAATCTAAAAAAGGAGATGATGATGCGCGTGAGTCGCATGCAGGCCGCGGAAAACCGTGAAACCGTGATCAATGTGGCAAGCCGCCTTTTTCGGGAGCGCGGCTTTGACGGCATCGGCCTTAAAGATCTTATGAAGGGAGCCGGTCTGACCCAAGGCGCCTTTTACAAGCAGTTCGCATCAAAGGAGGACCTGGCGGCGCAGGCGTCCAGGCGGGCGATGGAGAGCGCCACTCACCGATGGTCGGCCGCGACTGCGGCAAAGCCTGAGGATCCGCTCGGCGCGGTGATCGCATTCTACCTCAGCATGGGCCATCGCGGAGAAAAGATGGACGGCTGCCCGGTCGTGGCGCTCGGCTCGGATGCCGCCAGACAGGGTGCCGAGGTCAAGGCGTCATTCGAGGCCGGGATCAGGGAATATCTTAAGATGCTCGGCAGTTGGGTTAGCGAGGCCGACGGCGAGGAGGCCGGCGGCAAGGCCATGGCCATTCTCTCGACAATGGTCGGCGCGGTGCTGCTTTCGCGGGTCGTCAACGACCCCGATCTCGCCCAGGCCTTTCTGGATGCGGCGACCGATCAGGTTCGCGAAGCAGTCGCCGCTTGAACGGCGTAGGCAATGCTGGCGGCGCACCCAAATTGATAGGAGAGCAGATGCGACGCATTGTTGTTACAGGCATGGGAGCGGTCACGCCCCTTGCTGCCAATGTCGAAGCGTCCTGGTCGCGCCTCCTGGCCGGTCGCTCGGGTATCCGGAGGCTTTCGGACGATGTCGTGGGAGACCTGCCGGCGAAGATCGGCGGCGTGGTTCCCTCCTTGGAAGAAGATCCGGACGCTGGTTGCGATCCCGATGCCATCCTGGCTGCGAAAGATCGGCGCAAGGTGGATCGGTTCATTCTCTTTGCGCTGGCGGCGGCAGAAGAGGCGCTTGCGCAGGCGAAATGGAAGCCTGCCTTGGAAACCGATCGCCTGCGCACGGCAACGATCATTGCTTCAGGGGTCGGCGGGTTCCCAGCCATAACCGAGGCGGTGCGCACGGTCGACGGGCGCGGCGTCCGCCGTCTCTCGCCTTTTACGGTGCCGTCCTTCCTGGTTAACCTCGCGGCAGGCCACATCTCGATCCGCTATGGTCTCAAGGGGCCACTCGGCGCACCGGTGACGGCGTGCGCGGCCGGCATCCAGGCGATCGGCGACGCGGCCCGTCTTATCCGCGCCAATGAAGCCGATATCGCCGTGTGCGGCGGCACGGAAGCATGCATGAACATCGTCAGTCTCGGTGGGTTTGCTGCCGCACGCTCTCTTTCCACCGGCTTCAATGAGACGCCGGCTCAAGCCTCGCGCCCCTTCGACACGTCGCGGGACGGCTTCGTCATGGGTGAAGGAGCCGGCATCCTGATTATCGAGGAACTGAGCCACGCGCTTGCGCGCGGCGCGAAACCACTCGCCGAGCTCGTCGGCTACGGCACGACGGCGGATGCTCATCACGTCACCTCCGGTCCCGAGGACGGCGACGGCGCGCGCCGAGCCATGGAGATCGCGATTGCCCAAGCCGGCATTTCGGCGCGTGAGGTATCTCATCTCAATGCGCACGCGACCTCCACGCCAGTCGGTGATCTCGGGGAAATCGAGGCGATCAAAAGAATCTTCGGCGCAGATTCCAGCATAGCTGTCAGCGCAACCAAATCGGCGACCGGACACCTGCTCGGAGCCGCCGGCGGGCTTGGAGGCATCTTCGCAATCCTGGCGC
>NZ_RZTI01000201.1:0-7086 GCF_003997275.1 Mesorhizobium sp. M6A.T.Ce.TU.002.03.1.1 | reverse complement strand
GTAGGGCTCTAGGTCGAGTTCGACCAACCGACCGCTTGCCAGATCGTCGGCGATCAGCCAGCGCGGCAGCCCGCCCCAACCCAACCCTTCGCGCATCAGCGCATGCTTGGTGCGCACATCGGTCAGCCGCCAGGTGCGGTAGGCAAAGACGCCGTAGTCGCGCCCCCGCGTGCGCTCCGACTGGTCGCTGACGACAAGCTGAATATGTTCGCGCACCTCCTCGAGCGGCACCGGCCGTGGAAGCAGCGCCAAGGGGTGGCTGGGCGCGGCAGCGGGCACCAAAGTGGTGAAGCCGATCCGCAAAAGGTTGACGTCGGCTTCGCCCAAAATGCCGCCAACGCCGAGATCGGCCTGTCCGCCCACGACATGGTCAAGGATCAGGCCGAGCGAGCCTATATGCAGGCGCAACATCACGGTCGGAAACTGCGCCTCGAATGCCTTCAGCACCCGAACCAGTACCGGCAATGGCAGCGTCACGTCGACCGACATACTGACTTCCGCCTCCAGCCCTTGCTTATGGCCGTCGACACGCGAGCGGATGCGCTGCAGCATGCCGACCATGCGCCGCGCATCTTCCAGCGTCGCCCGGCCGACATCGGTCAGCTGCGGTTCGCGCGTGCCCTCGCGCTCGAAGAGCTTCAGCCCAAGCTGCGCCTCCAGATTGGCGATGGCGTAGCTGATGACCGATTGCGCGCGGTTGAGCTTGCGGCCGGCGGCGGAGAAGCTGCCGGTATCGGCGACGGCCACAAGGATCTGGAGTTGGTCGAGCGTCGGATTGGGTTGCATTGCCTTATCCAGATTGTAGATGGATTATATAGAAAATATACCAGTTTTTCAAATGGGTCGATGGACCCATATCTGGCGGGACAAATCATTCCAATCCTGGAGAGCCCGCTATGTCCATCCTTCTTGTCACGTCGAGCCCGCGCGGCACTGCCTCACATTCCACCCGCATCGCCACCGAGCTCGCGGAAAAGCTGCTCGCCGCCGATCCCTCGGCCAAGCTGGCCGTGCGCGACCTTGTCGCCAACCCGCTGCCGCATATCGATCCGGACTATTCGACCGGCATCTTTACGCCCGTCGAAGCCCGCACCCAGCGCCAGGCCGAAGTCGTCGGCGTTTCCGACGCCGTGCTGGATGAGCTGTTTGCGGCCGACACCATCATCCTGGCCACCGGTTTCATCAATTTCGGCATCTCGTCGACCCTGAAATCCTGGGTGGATCACGTCGCCCGCTCCGGCAAGACTTTCGCTTATGGCGAGGATGGCCCGAAGGGGCTCGTCACCGGCAAGAAGGTCTACATTGTCCTTGCCTCGGGCGGCATCTATTCGGAAGGCGCCGCCGTGCAGTTGGACCACGCCATCCCTTACCTGCGTAGCGTGCTTGGCTTCATCGGCATAACCGACGTCGACGTCATCCGCATCGAAGGCGTCAGCATGGGTCCCGAGGCCATCACGGCCGCTCTGGCCAAGGCATCCGCCAAGGTGGATGCCTTGGTGGCCTCGACCGGAGCGGTCGCCACTGCCGCGTAGAGCGCGAGCAACTGCTAACCAGAATTGAAAAGGCAGGCGCCCGGCGCCTGCCTTTTTGCCATCCGCCTGATGCCCGACGAGGCGTCGGCAGATCCTACAGCTCAAGGGCAGCGACAAGGCTTTTCTGACGTCGCTCCGAAGTCGCGCGACATCGCCATTTGCCAGGCTAACCGAACATCTTCTCGCCCTGCTCGTCGACGAGCTGGATGCCCTTCTTGATCGAGATGTCGACAGCGTCGTCGAGCCCGGCAAAACGGTCGGCGCGGATGAATTTGTGCTCCTTCATCACGCCGTCGATTTCCTTCGAAACCACCCCGCAGGTCTGGTATTGGCCCTCCGCCTTGTAGGGCGTGGCGCTGATCAGAAATCCCTTGTGCTCGATCTGCTTTGCCGGTGCAGCGCTTTTTGGCTCGCCCACGTCACTGCCGCCACCGCCAAAAAGACGCTTCAGAAAAGACATGGGGTATCCTCCAACGCAATCATCCTGCATCACATAGCGTGGTGCAGGATGATTTTCACTAGCGGTCCTTAGGCAAACGGGCAAGGGCCGCATCCGGCCCGGCCTACCAGAGATCAGTCGCGTGACAGCGCTTCCAGGGCTTCGGCGGCCCCTTCCAATATTCTGATCGCCTCGGCCTGTTTTTCAGCCGGCGCATCGACGATGTCACCGAGGGCTGCGCGCAGCCGGTGGCGCACTGCGCGGAATTCGTCGCGCTTTTCCGAACGGCCTCGGCCGCGCCGTCCGCCATCCTCGCCATCGTCGTTCCAGCCGAACCAGTCGCGCGCCTTTGCCATCTTGCGGCCGAAACGCTCGAGATGGTCGAGCACATGGTCGATCATCTCGCGATTGTCGTTGAGATGCGCCTGCCCTGCCTCGGTAATCGAAAACACCTTCTTGTTGCCTTCCGCCGACGAGACGGCATAGCCGGCCTCTTCCAGGAACGTCAGCGTCGGATAGACCACCCCCGGGCTCGGGCTGTAGACGCCGCTGGTGCGCTCCTCCAGCGCCTTGATGATGTCGTAGCCGTGGCGCGGAGCCTCGGCCAGCAGCGACAGCGTGATCAGTTTGAGATCGCCGTCGGCCAGCATGCGTCCGGCGCGGAACATGTCGCCCGGCCCGCCGCGGCCGCCGCCCCTCATGCCGTGGCCAAATGGGCCGAAGCCGCCGCCACGGCCGCCGAACTTGCCGGCCATATGCATGAAAACGCGCTCGGCGCGCTCCCCGAAATGATGATGTCTGTGCATTGTCTGCCCCTTGAGTTATGTCTTACGATATATCTTAATTAGGCGTGTGAGACGATTGAATCAAGATATATCTTACGATGTAACTTAATTCCGCGCCGCAGGATTGAAGGCGCGCATTTGCGGCCCGGAGTCAGTTCCGGCCTTTCGATGAAGGATGTCTGTGCCGGCTACCAGCGACCCTTGCGCCGGTTCCAGGCATAGAGAAGATCGGCGAAGCGATCATAGGCATAGCGCGTCAACGGCAGCGCGACGCGGTTGCCGAACAGCGCCGCCAGCCAGCCCTCGCCCGGTGTTGCCAGCCAGACGGCAATTGCGACGTCGGCGCCGACCAGCAGTTTGCCGTCCGCATCGGTTGCATGCAGCCGGCGGCGGATGTCCTCCAGCGACACGCCGTATCCGGCCAGCGCCGACGGCTCGGCATTGATGTCGCGAAACGCTATCCGCCCGGCCTTGATCGCCTCGACCAGCCGCCGCTTCTGCCTGACGATGCCGGCATCGCAAACCGGACAACGGGTGTTGTACCAGATGGTCAGCAGAGGCTTGGGCATGTGTTTAGCGACCTGAAGGGCTGCGCTGACTATCCGGGAAATGTCCTCGCCCCGCAACGTCCGGACCAGCCTGGCCGCGACGCGGCATCTTGCCGACGAATTGCGGTCTGAAAAGTCAGAATTTGTAGCCGAAGCGCTCGAAATCCCTGAAATAGAGCCGTCGCACGATGCTTTTCGCCTCGTCATCGTAGACCGCGCGATAATCGTAAGGTGTATTGACGTTTGACCGGGGAAGCTTCACCTCGCCCGGCAGATCGAGTCGTTCGACCAGCGCATTAAATTGCTCGGCCAGTGTTTCAAACCGCAAAATCTCGTCGATGATGAGGTTTCCGTGCCTGTCCGAAATCCAGCTCGTCTGGTCCACCCGCACAAGCCGGTTCTTGCGTTCGAGATAGCGCAGGAAAGCCTTGAAATCCAAGACCCTGGCTCTGTGCCAGCGCCGGCCGGAGAGATAGTCGCGGCGGAAATAATAGGTCGAGACCGCAAGTTCGAAAGGGTTGCGCACGACGGCGAATTTGTAGGCGCTATCATAGATCTCCGCCGGCAGCTTGTGCTTCACCCAGCTTGCTTTGTCATGCTGCCTGAGGAACGCATTTTGAGGCGTTTCGCGCACGGGAAGATGTGACAGCAGGCGACGCCATTGCGTTCGCTGCGGTCTCAAGCTCCACGGACTTAGCGCACGGGTGAGCGAGGTCCCGGCGGTCTTCGGGATATGGATGAAAATGAAGTTCTTTTCGAGCGAAAGCAGCATTCTTCCTCATGATCGGCGGATCGGGCGCCGTCAAGCGGCGCCCGACCTTCCGATATCAGGAACTCGGCCTTGCGCGGGTCTGTAGCCGCGCAGCGTCTCACCCGAGCGAGGCGATGATCTCGCGATAGGCCAATTCCGGGAAAGCCTTGAGCGTCCGCGTCCTCACGTTACCGCCTGACGCCAGCATCAGCGAGAAACGAGCGAGCACCGCGTCGTCGGGCGCTTCGACGATCGCCACCATATCGCATTCGCCCATGGTGAGATAAAACGCCCTGAATGAGCCGCCCATGTCTCCCAGCAGCTTCTTGGCGGCATCGAGCCGCTTCGGCGACTCGCGCACATTTTTGGCGCCCTGCTCCGTCCAGTTGATCAGCACGATATAGTTCGTCATGCACACCTCCCTCCGGGGCCTCGGAGCACGGCGTCACTGCCGGGGCGGGCATCCGGGTTTGTCGCCCAGAAAATGCATCCGACACGAGATTATCCTCCCACAGCAGGTGTGCTGCAAGAACAACCGCACCGTCTGCGAGACAATCTCTGTGCCGCGAACGAAAAAGGGCGCCGCAGCGCCCTTCAAATTGCTTATCCGGTACCCCGGCATCAGCTGTCGAGGAAGCTCCGCAGCTTGCGCGAGCGGCTCGGGTGCTTGAGCTTGCGCAGCGCCTTGGCTTCGATCTGGCGGATACGCTCGCGGGTCACCGAGAACTGCTGGCCGACTTCTTCCAGCGTGTGGTCGGTGTTCATGCCGATGCCGAAGCGCATTCTGAGCACGCGCTCTTCGCGCGGGGTGAGCGAAGCAAGCACCCGCGTCGTCGTTTCGCGCAGATTGGCCTGGATCGCCGCATCGATCGGCAGGATCGCCATCTTGTCCTCGATGAAATCACCGAGATGCGAATCCTCCTCGTCGCCGACCGGCGTTTCGAGCGAGATCGGCTCCTTGGCGATCTTCAGCACCTTGCGCACTTTTTCCAGCGGCATGGCGAGCTTTTCCGCCAGTTCCTCCGGCGTCGGCTCGCGGCCGATCTCGTGCAGCATCTGGCGCGAGGTGCGTACGATCTTGTTGATCGTCTCGATCATGTGCACCGGAATGCGGATAGTGCGCGCCTGGTCGGCGATCGAACGGGTGATCGCTTGCCGGATCCACCATGTCGCGTAGGTCGAGAACTTGTAACCGCGCCGGTATTCGAATTTGTCGACCGCCTTCATCAGGCCGATATTGCCTTCCTGGATCAGATCGAGGAACTGCAGGCCGCGATTGGTGTATTTCTTGGCGATGGAAATGACGAGGCGCAGATTGGCCTCCACCATTTCCTTCTTGGCGATCGCGGCTTCGCGCTCGCCCTTCTGCACCTGGTTGACGATCTTGCGGAACTCGAGGATCGAGATCGCCGTTTCGGTGGCGAGGTTCTGGATCTCGGCGCGCAGATCGCGGATCGCGTCCTTCTCGTTCTTGGTGAATTCCTTCCAGCCGCGCGAGGTCAGATTGCCGATCGAGCGCGTCCAGTTCGGATCGAGCTCCGAGCCCTGATACTCCTTCAGGAATTCCTCGCGGCGCACGCCATAGCTTTCGGCCAGCCGCAACAGCTTGCCTTCATTCTGCACCAGGCGCTTGTTGATGTCGTAGAGCTGCTCGACCAGCGCCTCGATGCGCGCCGTGTTTAGGGACAGCGACTTCACCGCCTTGATCAGCTGGTCCTTCAGCTCCTTCAGTCGGCGGTCCTGGCTGGGCGACAGCGTGCCGGCTGCGGCCAGCCGGTTCTCGACCTGCTGGTCCTGCAGCTTGCGCAACTTCTTATAGGTGTCGGCGATGACGTCGAGCGTCTCCATCACCTGCGGGCGCAGTTCCGCTTCCATCGCCGCCAGCGACAGGCTGGCCTCGTCCTCGTCTTCCTCGTCGTCATCAGTCAGACCGCGCGTGTCGGCGCCGACATTGGTGATGTCGTCCTCGTCCTCGCGCGAACGGCGCGGCTTTTCCTCGGTCTTGGCTTCCTCGATCCGCTCGACCACCGGCGCCTGCTTGGCCTCCGGCCCGGCATAGGTCGCTTCGAGGTCGATGATCTCGCGCAACAGGATCTTCGATTCATTGAGCTCGTCACGCCAGATGATGATGGCCTGGAACGTCAGCGGGCTTTCGCACAGGCCCGCGATCATCGTCTCGCGGCCGGCCTCGATGCGCTTGGCGATCGCGATTTCGCCCTCGCGCGACAGAAGCTCGACCGAGCCCATCTCGCGCAGATACATGCGAACCGGATCGTCGGTGCGATCGGTCGGCTCTTTCTTGGTGGTCGTCGCGGCAACGGCGGTGCCGGTCTGCTCGGCCAGTTCGTTGGCGTCTTCCTCGGCGTCGGCAGCCGCATCGGCGGCTTCGGGCTCCTCGCCCTGCTCGTCGTCCTCGACCACGTTGATGCCCATGTCGGAGAGCATGGCCATCGTGTCCTCGATCTGCTCGGAGGTCACTTCCTCCGAGGGCAGCACCGAATTCAGTTCATCCATGGTGACATAGCCGCGCTTCTTGGCGGCCTTGATCATCTTCTTGACAGCATCGTCGGAAAGGTCGAGCAGAGGGCCATCGGTGGCTCCTTCGCGTTCGGTCTCGACCTCTTCCTTTTCTTTTGTCGCCATTCTTTATTTTCTCCAAGCGGCCAAGTATCAAGCCGCGTAAGCTGCCGTGCCGGTTAAATCAGATGCGCTCGCTCTTGAGCGCGCTTCCCCGGGCCAGTAACTGCATCTCTCGTTAAGTCCAGATTAACCCTGGTATCTGTGGCAGGCCGAATGCCTGTCCAGTGACCGGTACCTCACATCGCTGCACTTCCCGTCGACGCCGGCGCGGGTTAACGTTTCGAATCGTCCTGATTCCGTCATTCTGCCAGAAGGTCAAGCGCCTCTCGCATGATTCGCATGAAAAAAGCGAATCAATTACCCGACTTAAAGCGCCGCGGCTGATTCGACGCGCAAGCACGGTCCTGCACTTTCACTCTTTCGTAAGCTTCGACCTACGCCCGCCCAGCCC
>NZ_RZTI01000200.1:0-7156 GCF_003997275.1 Mesorhizobium sp. M6A.T.Ce.TU.002.03.1.1 | reverse complement strand
CTATGTCTACCACCGCGCTGCCGACATGGAGGAGACGGCCGCTCATGTCAGGCTGAGCTCTGCTCATGCCGCCGCATCCTTGCCGGAGCTGCTTTTCGCCATCCGCATAGCGACCAAGTCGGCGGCAAGAGCGCGCACCTGAGCAATATCGAGGCCTTTCAGCCGGGCGATGTTTTCCTGTGGCAATCGGGAAAAACCGGCGCAGGCGCCCGCCATGCCGGCGGCGATGGCCCCGATCGTGTCGGTGTCGCCGCCGAGATTGGCGCTGATGACGGCCGCCTGCCAGGGATCGCCGCCGGCGATTTCCAGCACCGCGAAGGCCGCAGGAACCGATTCCTGGCTGGCGACGCCGGTGCCGACCAGATCGACGATCAGCCGGATTCCGTCAGCGACGGCCTTGCCGCGGACGAGGTCCCTCCCCCAGTCGATGCGCGCGGCAATATCACCGCCGGTGACCCAGTGTCCGAGCACTGCGCCGCGCCTAGCCGCCGCGATAGCTCGGTCCGAAGCTGCGCGCCAGCCGCCGCCGGCAACGCCGCAACTGACAGCGGCGGCGACGGCAGCGGCCGAGGCGATGGCGATCGAGGTGTTGTGCGTGGCGCGGCAGGTTTCGGCGACCTTGGCGACCAGCGCGTCGAGCGGCTCGGCTGGCATCATGATGCCGACCGGCGCGATGCGCATGGCCGCGCCATTGGTGTCACCGCCGCTTCCGGCCTCCTCAGCCGGCACGCCGTCATTGATGGCATCGATGGCGCGCTTGGTCGAAGGTCCGAGCAGATCGTAGCTGCCGCGCGCCTTCACGTCGCGCTCCCAGTCGAGCAGTGCGTTGACCCAGCGCGTATGGTCGAAGCTATCGCCTGAAACAACCAGGATACGGCCGAGCAGCAGCGCCTGTTCGGTGTCGTCGGTGACAGTGCCGGCGACCAAGCCTTTCGATACCGGATGGTCGACGACGGGCGCAACGAAATCCTCGACATTGCCGTAGAGCTCGGCGATGCGGGCCGGCGACAGCAGCTGCGTCGGCATGCCGAGCGCATCGCCCAGCGCACCGCCGATAAGCGCCCCCATCGCTCGGTCGATCGCCTCGGCGGCGTCCATGCTCAGAACTCCAGGTGAAGGGCGAAATGCGCCGGATTGAGCAGGCTGGTGACATATTCGATGGCGCGGCCATCGGCGGCGCGCGTCAACCGCCGCGTGCGCAGGAACGGCGCGCCGGGCGCGCAGTCGAGAATGGCCGCGTCCTCGGCGCTCAGCATCTCGATATCGACCCATTCCTCGCCATGGTCGGGGACAAGCCCCGCCCCGCGCAGTGTCTGGTGCAGCGAGCCTTCGCGCAGGCCGCGCAACGGCACGTCCTCCAGTTCGGGTGACAGCGGCAGGCGGCTGCGTTCGATCGAGATGGCGTGGCCGTCATCGGCGTTGGAGCGCACCCGGTCGACGGCGATGAAGAACGGGCTTTCGACGCCCAGCCTGGCGGCGAGCTCGGCATCCTGCATGACTTCGAGCCTGAGCGTGCGCGTCTCGGCATTGGCGCCGGCATTGGCCAGCGCGCGCGACCAGCCAACGGCGTCGTCGACCGGCATGCCGTCGAAGGTGACGAACGAGCCGATGCCGACCTTGGTGGTGATCAGCCCACGGCTCGACAACTCCTCAAGACCTTTGCGGATGGTGTTGCGGCTGACGGAGAAGCGCTGGACGAGTTCGTTCTCGCTCTGCAGGCGGTCGCCGAAACCGAGCACGCCGGAGCGGATCTCGTGCTCGAGGACGGTGGCGATCCGTTCGGGCTTGCCCGTTCCGGGAGATGACAGAGCCGTGCGACGCGCCATGGAATACCTGTTCAGTGGACCTGTATAGTCCTGTTCAATACTGTGACGTGGCCGTCATGTCAACGGCTCATGGCCAGCACGCTTGTTGAGTTCCCTGGCGTCCTCCATGCCGGGCAAGATCGCCCTGCTGATCACGAACGGTTCGTCGCAGGCCGGAATTTTATGGGAACCTTCACCACCCCCGAGCGGTTTTTTCTATAGTCGCAAATGCGGCGACAATCGAAAAAATGGAGACAAATGGAGACAAGCTATGCTTACGAAAATTCTCGCAGCGTCCTTACTCGCCGCTGGTCTGGCGACCTCTGCGATGGCCCAGAATGCCAGCGACCCAGACGCTGACATGGGTACCGGCAGCGACAGAAGCGTCGTCACCGACCCGGCCCCGATTGATCCGAACCTGGCCGAACCGGATACTGTCGATCCCGGGATTACTGGTAGCATTATTGCGGGCCCTGATGGCTTGAATTCCAATGCCGATCAGAACTGCCCTATAGGCCCGCAGGGCGCGATGCCCGATGCAACGAACAAGGCTCCCGGCACGGTTTCACCGACCGTCAACGACAATCACTGCGGCAAGTAACCGAGATCGATTTCGGGAACTCACGCTTTTCGGCCGCGGCACGGACAGAGCTTCGTCTCGCGGCCGAAGCGCTATATGTTCTAGCTCGCTGAAGCCTTGCGCGGCCGGGCAGCCTTTGGCTTAGTGCCCTTGGGCTTGCTATCCTTGGCCGTGCTATCCTTGGGCTTGGCGGCCGCCGGCCCCTTCGGCCGAGCCGCCTTCGCTTTCGGCTTGCTGTCCTCACCGTCGATCTCGGCTGTGGCCTGGTCCCAGTGCTGCTGATGCGCACCGTCGGGCCGGCCGGCTTGTTCCCAGATCGCGTGGGCCCGCTGACGAATGCGTTCTTGCCTGTCGTCCGTCACTGTTGCCTCCATCGGCTCGAATCCGTGAGCGACAACTGTTTTAGCTGAAATTTCGATCGGCGTCTTGAGCGGCTTCAGCCCTAGTCGGATAGAACCGCGACACCGAGGAGTGCTGCCTTCTTGGTGATCAGCCCCGCCAGATCCGCGTCCGAGCGCTCCGTTCCAGTTCGCTCACGCACCGCTGCAATCAACTCCTTCATCGACAACAGGGCAGTGCCCCGTTCAGCAAGCAATTTGTCGACAGATGCGGCCACATTGACATTGGAAGACTCGACATGCGGCAACATGGAAATGGCTCCTTCCCGCGACAAGACGATCAACAGCCGGCTGCCTGCCGGCGAGCCGCCGCTCCCTCTTGCGTCTTCCCGAGAGAGCGGCGGGTGAAGGTCAGTCGATGACCTGCACGATCCTGCGGGTGCCGGGATCGACCAGCACGGTGCGATCGTCGACGACCACGTATCTGTATTCCATGTCGGGAACGTCGATCGGATGAAGCTCAACCGTGTCGGGCAAGGTGGAACCGACATTGAGCTCCACTCCCAGAAGGCTGATCGACGCCAGCGGGTGCCTCTGCACGTATTCGCGGACGACTGTCTGCTGCTCGGGCGTGATAATCACCTGGTCTGCGGTGGCCACGCCGACACCGGCGAGCAGAACCAGCCCGGCGGCGGCAGGAACAAGGTGGATTTTCATCGTCTTCTCCTGTCTGGTTTGCGGACTCCGCCTTCCACAGTCAGGAACGGCAAGCCCAGATTGCAAAACGCCCACGCAACCTTCTTGTTCCGTGAGCGGTCGCTAATCGATCGCCGCATTGGCGCAGCCTTGATGCGTTGCTGCGAGAAATCGCAGTGGCCCGCGTTCCTGTCCGCAGGCACGCGGGCCGATCGGATCTCCCGATCAGCAGCGATACCGGAGGGGGGTGATATCGACTGCTTCGACAAGAACAATTAGCAAGAACTAATGTTCCGGGCCGCAAGCGAAAAAGCCTGCGAACCGCCGCGAGACGGCGAGCGCGGCCTATTGTTTCGGCGGCTGCGCCGGCACCTCGCCGGGCTTGATCACCGGCGTCCTGCCTTCGTCCGGCGGCGGTGCGGCCATGCCCTGATCGCCCGTCGGCGGCGGCTGCAGCACGCCGTTGCAGGGATCAAGCATCTCAGTCAGGCTGTTGTTGATGGCCGGCGGCTTCTGCTGCTGACCGTTCTGCGGTTCGGCCTGGCAAGGGCCGGCGGGCGCCTGGTCGGGTGTCTGGTTATCCGTCTGGGCGGCAACCGGCGCCGCCAACGCCAGTGCGCCCAGCATCAACATGCTCGGCAAGAGTGCGAAAGGTTTCATATCGAACTCCTTTCCTGCGAAGGACCATCTCCTAGCCAAAGCAGTGGGCGGCGATTGGTTCCCGCATGCGGCAACGCGCCCAGCCCCATGCTGGTTCAGGAAACGCCCGCAAATTCATGAGCTCCGTTGCTATTCGACCGACACGATAGTTTTGAGCGGCAATGCGGATGACATCCGTTGAAGACGCAAAAAAACCGCCCCGTTTCCGGGGCGGGCGCGGCATGTTGAGGAATCGTTAATCAGCGATTGCTACTATAGCGAGATCATGACCAAGAACCTCGGAAACGCCGTCAGGAACGCCCCAAAGGAACCGGCAAGGAACTCCGTGCTCAGCCGGCTGGCGCCGGCCTTGTTTCCCCTGGCGGTCGTCGCGCTGGGGTATCTGGTCGGCCGGCAATTCTTCGGCTTCTAGGGCATCCGGTCCCGCGGCTTCACACGAAAAACCTTGGATTGAGCGCCGGCTGCTTCTCAGTCCGGGAAATCGAAGACCGGTTCCTCGCATCGATGGACACGACATTGACCGTCACGCGTCCGGATATAGGAGGTGACAGGCACTTCGGGCCAGTCGCATTCATTGCCGAATTGGCGGACATATCGATCATAGGTGTTGCGGCCGGTGGTCAGGACGACTGCATGCCGGCTCTGGATCAGAAGTTGCGTCTGTTCGCATGTCATGGTGCGCGCATCCGGCCGGGCGTAAGCCATGCTTGTGGCGGCGAGCAGGATCGCTGCGGCTGTCGAGACGATTGGGCGAGATGGCATGGGTACATCCTCACAAGGGTCGTGCCTAACGCGCACCTTCGCCCGTGGTTCCGCAATCTTCACCCCGAGCGGTATCTCCCGCGGGAGACTGTTTACCGCGGCGCAATAAGACAGGCGCAATCACTCCTCCTTCCCCGGCTTGAACCGCCTCACCACCACCTCGAAGACGATGTCCGAGATCCACATCGCCGAGACGCCGATGAGGAACGCCGCGGCCAGCGTCGTGGTGTCGTCGTCAGGCGACGGAATCGGCAGGCCGGTGGCGCGGAAGTAGTGCACCACTGGCAAAGTCAGGTAGGCCGCCGCCAGCGCGCCGCAGATCGGCGACGCCACCATCTCGCGAACCTTGTAGCGGTGGCGTGACAAGGCTCGCAAGATGCCGCCGGAAAGGCCGGCGACCACCACCGGCGCCTTGATGCCGAGAGCATCGAGAAGCTCCTGTATCATGGCTTCCACCCGCACCATCTGGCGCCCTTCCCGTTGTAGGCATTCACCTCGTCGAGCTCGGGTCGCGTCATGGCTGCGACGACCGCCACCGACGGACGGCGCTGCTGGTTGTGTTCGCACCAGACCTGACGCGCCGGCGAAACCGGCGTTGTGCATCCGGCGAGCAACAGGCAGAGGATCAGTGCTTTGCCCATCGCATCGCCTCCCGCCGTGCCGCTTCGTCCGGCAGGTCGCGCGCCGCGCGTTCGGCATCGGTCGCCTCGCGGCCCATTTCGAGGCAATCCTGCGCGGCGGCGAGTTCTTCCGCCGCTCGCCTGGCCGCGTCCTTCTTGGCCCGGCTGATGCCTCCGGCGACATAGAGCCCGACGCCGCCAACCAGCGCGGCGAAGATCGACATGACCGTCTTGTTGCCGGCGAGCGCGCTCAGCATGGAAAGCACCCACATCTCAATTGCCCTCCACGGCGGGCTGCTTTTTGACGAGGCCGGCGACGCCGTCGCGGACGACATTCATCAGAATCTTGAGCAGGGCCAGCACCCCAGTGATCTTGAGCGCCAGGGCGGCGTCGATGCCGAACATCGTCCAGTCGAAGCCGACCAAGCTGGTGAGCAGCAGGATCAGCACATTGATCAGATTGTGTGCGGCATTCGTATTGAACCACTTCATGGCTTTGCCTTTCGAAACAAAGAGGGGACCTTTCGAAACAAGGAAAGGATTGCGGCGACCAAGGAGGCCACGACTACGGCCCAGGGCCGGACTCCAGCCTTGCCCGGCTCTGCCTTCGGGGCCGAAGGCGTGGGACCGTCCGGTTGTGGAGCCTGTGGGATCGGGACAGGCGCTGGAGGCTGCGCTGTGGCAACGGGCGGCCACGGCGTGTCCTTGATCCCAGACCATTTGCGGAACGCGTCGGCAAGCCGGGTGTCATAGGCGTTCTTCCTGTAGGACGCGCCGTTGTAGCCCTTGGCAAAGCCGGCCCAATCATGCTTGCGCAATTTGTCGTCGAGCCGGTTCGCGGCGATGAAATTGACCGCCGCCGCCAGCTGCAACGCCTCGTCCTCCATCATGGCTTCGACCATGGCCTGCACGGTGAGGAAGCCGGCCGCCTCGAAATTCTCGCCGAGGACCTGGCCGAGACCCCATGACGCCGATCTGAGCGCCGCCGTCTCGTCGATCGCGCAGGCGGCTTTCAGGCGCGGATAGCTGTCCCGGGGATACGGCTTTTCGCCCCACCTGACATAGGCAAGGCCAGCCGCGACAGCTTGTGCCCGCGCCGTCCCCGACAGATTGCGAAAAAAGACATGCGGCTCGAACAGGATGATCGGCCGGCCCTGGGCGTCGAAGCCATGCCCGCTGGTCTCGACATCGAGGAAGGCATGGATCTCATCCTCGCCAACGCCGATCCTGGCGCCAAGCCTCGGCAGATCGAGATCGGTGAGGCGCCTGGCGGCGCCCTTGAACGTGGTGTCCATGGGTTTCCTTTCCGCCCTCGCGGGCAGGTTGATGTTTGCAAGCGGTTGTGTGAAATGAGCCCAAAGGGGAGGATGGGCCCATGTCGCAAGATGACGGAACGGCCGCAGCGCGCTGGACGGTGAAGGCCGAGCTATCCGCGGTCGGCCGCGACAAGCCGTTGCTTGTGGCTCTGGCAGCGATCTTCTGCCTCTATTGCGGGGTGGTCGCCGGGCCAATCCTCTATGCGTTCCTGGCCATCCGGGGCATGGCGGAGTTCTTCAAGTGACGGTGTCGACCATCTGAGAACAGCTCGATCCGTCTTGCCACCTCAACCGAAATTGCTTAGCCGGGATGAAACTGCTCCCATCAACCGTTCGTGCTTCGTGGGGACACAGGGGGCGGGAGGGCACGTGACAATAA